>CALWSC010000070.1 GCA_944384105.1 uncultured Lachnospiraceae bacterium
TGGTGTTAATTCTTTTTTCTTCCTTGCCATAGTAAGTGTGTTCATCCTTTTCAATTCCTTTCCTGTTATCTTAACACACTCCGTAAAAGAAACAAAGTGCGTAAGTTTTGAAATTTGGTTTTCTCAACTTACACACTTTATATTACACCCTCTAACATTCCTGTCGCTGCCAACATTACTCTGGTATTTGATCTTTTCCTATCTTCCGATGTTTGGTGTCGTGATCGCTTTTAAAGAGTACAAACTGGCACCAGGAGGACATGGATTCCTGTACAATCTGTTTGCCAGTGACTGGGCAGGGATTAAGAACTTTAAATATTTCTTCACATCCAATTCGTTTTTTATGCTGCTGCGTAATACCATTCTCTACAACATAGCATTTATCATCATCAGTGCTACAGTTGCAGTGGGCGGAGCATTGATCCTGAGCAACATGAGAAACAAAAGAGGCTCAAAGGTCTATCAGACGATGATGTTCCTGCCTTATTTCATGTCGTGGGTAGTGGTAAGTTATTTTGTCTATGCCCTGCTCACACCGGAAAAAGGATATATGAACGGAATCATCACTGCATTGGGCGGAGATCCCGTTATGTGGTATCAGGAGAAGAAATACTGGCCATTTATCCTGGTTATCTTAAATACCTGGAAAGGTATGGGATATGGAATGGTTATGTATCTGGCAAGTATTACAGGTATAGATCCTTCTCTTTATGAAGCGGCGGTCATGGATGGAGCTACGAAGAGCCAGCAGATGAGGCATATTACCCTTCCGGGAATTAAGCCGGTATTCATTATGATGCTGATTCTGGACTGCGGAAAGATCTTCAATTCCGACTTTGGTCTTTTCTATCAGGTAACAGGAGGAATCCCGCAGTCATTGTATACGACAGTATCTACATTTGATACCTTTGTATACAACGCGATTCAGTCCACAGCCCCAATCGGACAGACAGCAGCAGCATCCTTCTTCCAGGCAATCTGCAGCTGCGGAACGATCCTCCTTGCTAACTGGGTGGTAAGTAAGCTGGATTATGAGAACAGGATAATTTAAGGAGGGAGCAGACAAAAATGAGTAAAGTTATAAAAGAACAGTCTTCCCTTAATCAGATTAAGAAGTCTACAAATGTTGTATTTAATATCATCTTCTTATTGCTGGGACTGATGTGTATATTCCCGCTGCTGTTTGTATTCTCTATTTCGATTACCAGTGAGGAGGCACTTCGCAGCGGTACTTACCAGATTATTCCACAGGAGTTTTCCAATGAAGCTTATATGTTTCTCTGGAATGAGCGCGGAACGATTCTCAGGGCATTCTTTATGTCCGTGCTGGTAACAGTGATTGGTACTATTATTACAATTATACTGACTACTTCCATGGGATATGTGGCATCCAGAAGAAATTTTAAACTGAAGAAACTTTATACATGGATCATCTTTATACCAATGGTATTTAACGGCGGCATGCTTGCATCCTATGTGGTAGTAAATAATATTTTAAATCTGAGAAATACGATATGGGCGCTGATTCTGCCGCTGGCATGTTCTTCTTTCAGTGTTACCATATGCAGGACCTTTTTCAGGGTAACGGTGCCGGATGCGCTGATTGAGGCTGCAAAGATTGATGGAGCAGGGCAGTTCAGAATCTGGTCAAGCATTGTGCTTCCGATTTCCAAGCCTGTTATGGCTACTATTGGAATGTTCGCTGCATTTGGATACTGGAATGACTGGTTCCAGGCATCCCTGTACATTCAGGATAAGAATCTGCAGACGCTTCAGTCTTTGCTGAACAATATCCAGAAGAACATTGAGTATATTGCGAATAATCCATATGGAGGATTATCTCTGCAGCAGTACAAAATGGGTATGCCTACAGAGTCTGTGCGAATGGCAATTGCGATTGTAATTATCGTCCCAATTGCATGCACCTATCCGTTTTTCCAGAAATATTTTATTTCGGGTCTGACAATCGGCGGTGTGAAAGAATAAAATTTATTTTATAAAACAGGAGGATGCTATGAAAGCGAAAAAAATTACTGCATTAGGTCTCGCAGCGGTTATGGCAGCAGGTATGCTGGCAGGATGCGGCGGAAATAAAGAAACCGCTTCCAACAGTAAAGGAGAGGAAATCGTTACCCTGAAATGGGTGACGATAGGAAATGGAATGCCATCCAATTATGATTCATGGATTGAAAAAGTAAATAATTATATCGGTGAGAAAATTGGCGTAAATCTGGAAATGGAAGTTATCCCGTGGGGTGACTGGGACAACCGCAGAAACATTACGATCAGTACCAATGAGCCGTACGATATTATTTTTGGCACAGGAAATAATTACACGGCAGATATTAAGCTTGGCGCATATGCGGATATCACGGATCTGATTGATGAGAATATGAAAGAGTTTAATGAATTAATGCCTGAAAAATATTGGGAGGCAGTTGAGGTAGATGGAAAAATATACGGCGTGCCTTCTTATAAAGACAGTTCTATTTCCAATTATGCAATATGGGATAAAGAATTGGTAGATGAATACGATATTGATTATAAAAATCTGACAAATCTTGAAGACCTGACACCTGTCTTTGAAATGCTGAAAAAGGAAAAGAATGATTATCCGGTATATATTAAAAATGACGGCATATATTCTATCTTTGACGTTTATGATCAGCTTGGAGGCGGAACGCAGATTCTCGGCGTCAGATACGATGATCAGGAAGGAAGAGTATGCTTCACTCTGGAAGAACCGGATATCTATTCAGCACTGGAAACTTTCTATGAATGGAATCAAAAAGGAATCATTAATCCGGATGCAGCGACTCTGACAGAGGGACGTGTCTATAACATGTGGCGTATCGCTCAGGGCTGGGAATCCGCAGGCGTTACCTCATGGGGACCGCAGATGGGCAAGGAAGTTGTGGTTGCAAAGGTTGGAGATACGATCCTGTCTAATGAGACAGTCCGCGGCTCTCTGAATATGATTTCCGCAAACAGCAAATATCCGGAAAAATGCCTGCAGCTTCTGAATCTGGTTAATACAGATACCACGCTTCGCGATATGTTCTATTATGGAGAAGAAGGTGTAAACTTTGAATATGTGGATGTTGACGGCACGCAGAAGGTACATAAGATAAATGAAGACTGGTCTATGGCAGGCTATACTCAGGGTACCTTCTTTACCGTTACACCGGTTGAAACAGATACAAACGATCAGTGGGGTGAGATCAAGGCTCTGAATGAGCAGGCAGTATCCTCCGTAATGCTTGGATTTACCTTTGATACAACAGAAGTAAATGACCAGCTTGCAAACTGCCGTGAGATCTGGCTTCGTTACCGCAGTGAGGTTATGACCGGCGTGAAGGATCCGGCAGAGGCTGTTCCTCAGATCAAAAAAGAACTGATGCAGGCGGGATGGCAGGATGTTATAGACGCCGCACAGGAACAGGTAGACGAGTTCCTGGCACAGAAGCAGGAGTAATTGCCCGCAGCTTAAAAGGACAGATGAAAAAGGCTGACGCAAGTCGGCCTTTTTCTGAGTAAAGGAGACAACATTTATGATGATAAGCAAAACAGATCACAGACCGTATATCAATGTTATATTTGGAAATTTCTACAGCCCGGCCTTTGACAGTGAAGAATTTATAGATGAGACTATGGAATGTATACGGAATTTGGGATTTAACAGCGTGATGTTTGATACGAAGGCATGGGAAGATTTTAAAGAGCGGTACGAGACAGGGGCACTGAGCCAGTATGTAAAAATGCAGGAATATATGGGAGCGTCTGCGCACAGGCACGGACTTTCTTATAATTTTCTGCTGCTGTATTTAAATGGAGATAATCTGTATCCGCATATTCGCTTCAGCCCGCCGATTTTCGGAGAGGAAACGGTGTATCTCGACGGCAGCCCGGGCAGGTGGTATAAGTACTGGTCTGAGAAGGCTCAGATTTCCATGAAGGAGCATGTGGACCGCATTATGGAGCAGTACGGAAGCGGCTGCGAGCGCTGCCTGACAGAAAAAACACCAAGAGAGGTTATTCCCGTCTGCAGTATGTGGGATCCGGTAGTGGCTCCAAGTTTTGATGAGGAAGGCAGGAAGCGGTACCTGGATTACCTTAGGGAACTCTATCAGGGAGATATAAAAAAGCTGAATCATAATTACAAAATGGAGGCAGAGCGGTTTGAAGACCTTACTCCGCAGGAATACTGGTTTAGCGTCAGGTTTGGGGCAGAATCTTTTTACACTGAGGAGGATGTACAGAACCGCACGCCAAGATTCTGGGTATGGCGTGATAATGCCATGTGGAAGGTTCGGGAGCTGACGCTTTATTTCAAGAAAATAGGACCGATGCTGAAGGAGAATCATCCGGATCTGTTTCTGTGTCCGGATATGAGTCAGTGGGGATATTTCCTGAATATATATGGAAGAGAACAGCAGGATCTTGATAATGAATTCAGCGATCTCTGGGATACGGCGATGCGGGGAATTGACCTCTATGCACTGGCGCCTTACGTAGATTCCTGTCATTTTATCACAGTTCCGGTGACTCCGGACGGATATCCGGACAGTTATGTCGTGTCCTGCCAGCATAGTATGATGCGGGTAATGAATGAGGGAAAGCCTCTGATCGGCGGTATTTACTGGGGCAGATATATTTATAATGACTTATATGCGCTGCTTTCTCCGGCAGAGATTGTAGGATCCATGACTGCGGCCAGAATGGACGGGTATACCTGTTACGGAATGAACGGACTGGACGACGGCGGTGTGATGAACCGTATGGATACGTATTTCCTTGATTCACTTAGACTGTCAAATGAATGGTTTTCAGAGGTGATCCGTTTACGCAGAGGAAAGAAAAAGAAAGAGATTGCCATTCTGTTTCCGTCAGAGATGGCGTGTCTGGAACCCTTCGAGGTGGGAAACAACAAAATCCGGCGTCTGGATCTGCTTGGATGGTACAGGCTGTGCTGTGATTTGGGGTACCAGGTGGATGTAATCAGCAATCATGAGATAGAGAGGGGAATGCTTGCAGAGTATAAAATTCTGATTGTTCCGTCTAATGACTGCTATTTTGCCGCTGAACATCCGGCTATGGAAAAAGATATCCGCGCATGGGTATCCGGCGGAGGCGTGCTTCTGCATGGACCGATGGATCTTCTGGCGGCAAACTGCTTTGGGATTCTGGGAGAGAAGTGTGAAAAGAAGCCGTATCATTATGGAAAGACGGTTATTGCCCAGGGAGAGACGTTCTGCCGGTATCAGGAAGGAGAAGAGGTTGCTTCTTATGTAGATGGAGGCGGATACTGTGTTGTGAAGCATGAGGGTCTGGATCTGGCTCAGAAAATGAATATACAAGACAGACCGGCCATGGGTGCGGTATATTCCTTCGGCGTACAGATCGGCGCTTCTTATGCTGCAAAGAATATCCCGCATGTTCCGTATGAACAGGGAAACAAAGAAATGTATCCGATCATCCAGTCCAAAACAACTCTGGTGAAGGACATACTTTACCGTTATGCAATACCGGTAAGCGGGATATGCGAACGGGGAATTGAAACAGGGGTATTTGAAAACGGGATGGTAATTGTGAACCATCGTTCTGTGCCTTATGTATTGCCGGAAAAATATAAGATTGAAAAATATCAGTATCCGTTCCATGCTGTGCATGACGGGAAAGGCATTCTGGCAGGACATGAGGCAGTGTGGGTAAGCAATGATGTATAATGGATAATTTTCATATTTGGAAATTGGCGGAAATATCAGAAAAAATTAAGAGATTGATTGCAGCGGCGGATAAAAAGTTATATAACTATGAATGAGTCCATCCTCATGTTGAATCATAGAATACGGGGATAAGGCATAGATTTTGCTGAATTTGGCCGGCAGCACAGAGCTTAAAAGCAGGGAAACGGGATAGAAAGCTGACCAACAGGAAAATCTGAATACAAAACGAGAAAGAAGGAATAGATTATGTGGCTTTTATATGCAGCAGGTTCCGCATTTTTTGCCGGTATCACAGCAATTCTTGCAAAATGCGGTATCCGAAAGACGGACTCTACCGTGGCGACCGCTGTGAGGACTGTGGTAATTTTGATATTTTCATGGTTTATTGTAGGAATTGTGGGATCAGGGGGAGAAATTTCCGGGATCAGCGGGAAGACACTGCTGTTTCTGATCCTGTCCGGAGCAGCCACCGGAGCATCGTGGCTGTGCTATTTCCGCGCGCTGCAGACCGGTAATATCAACAAAGTAGTGCCGATTGATAAATCCAGCACAGTGCTGACCATACTGCTCGCTCTGATTTTTCTGGGAGAGGGGATCAGTCTGCAAAAAGGGATCGCGGTTGCTGTCATCGCTGCTGGAATCTTTCTGATGATTGAAAAAAAAGATGTCAAAGAGCAGAAGAACAGCGGACACGAGGGATGGATGCTCTATGCTGTCGGTTCCGCTTTCTTCGCCAGCCTGACTGCAATTTTGGGCAAAATTGGAATATCCGGTGTAGAGTCCAATCTGGGTACAGCGATTCGCACAGCTGTGGTACTGGTGATGGCATGGGCGATGGTTTTTATAACAGGAAAGCAGCAGGAGGTTAAGAAAATTGACAGAAAAGAATTCGTATTTATCTGTCTGTCTGGAATTGCGACCGGAGCGTCGTGGCTGTGTTACTACCGCGCGCTCCAGCAGGGACCTGCGAGCGTAGTCGCGCCGGTTGATAAGCTCAGCGTATTGGTGACTGTGGTATTCTCCTATTTGGTATTTGGAGAGAAATTAAAAGGCAAAGCACTTGCAGGACTTGCGCTTCTGACCGCGGGAACTGTGGCGATGGCTGTACTGTAGGGGGAAAAAGGGAGCCCCAAAATACACTTTTTTGATGGAATAAGTGTATAGGTCAGCAGCCTCATGCTGGCTTTCCCGGGACTGCCGGCAGCGACGCTGCTGTCTATTGTGAGATTCTCTTTAACGGAAGAACCGGACAGAAATTGAACGCCGGATCTGGCGGGCATATATGGCTGCCGTTTATCAGGATTTTATGATATTTTCTTTCACTCCGGGGGAGAATATTGTCCTGGGAGACAAAAAAGACACAAACAAGAATAGGCGCCTGCGCCGCTCCCCTGCCCTGTTTACAGGGCGGTGGGAGCGGCGTTTTTTCTTATCTTTATGATTTGAAGATAAATGTCAGAAAAAATTCATATTAATCATGAAAAATCCAAAATATTGATTGCGGTAACCGCTAAAAAGTTATATAATTAAGGAACATTATGATAAAAAGTAAGGCTTTTTGAAATCCGCAGTGTGAAAGGAGGAAATTGATTGGCGAAGGAGATTATTGATGCGATCCGAAAGGCGGAGACGGAGGCAGAGAGGACGGCGGAGGATGCCGGGCAGGAAGCGCAGAGAATCCTTCAGGAGGCACGCCGGGAGGCTGAAAGGCTGAAAAAGGACATGATCAGAAGTGCGCAGGAGGAAGCAGACGAAGCACGGCAAAAAGCGCTGGAAGCGTGCAAGGACATGATGGAGGAAGCCGCCGTCAGGGAACAGCAGGACGGCGAGCGGCTGCGCGCCGGACTTGCAGAACAGCGCCGCCGTGCCGTCGATGCCGTGCTCGGTGAACTTATGTGAGAGGAGGTGCAGCAGGATGGCTGTATTGCCTATGAAGAAGGCGTTTCTGTGCGGGCTGAAAAAGGACAGAAAGCGGACGCTGGAATATCTGCAGAGGCAGGGAGTGCTGGAGGTCAGCGAGGAGATTGAAGAAGACGCTGTTTTTCGGAAGATGGATGTCCTATCCTCAAAGGCAGTGTTTGAGAGAAATGCCGCTGAGGCAGAGCAGGCGCTGGGAGTCCTGCAGTCGTATGCCCCGGAGGAGAAAGGGCTGCTTGACTCTTTCAGGGGAAGGAAGGTGCTGGCGCTGTCCGTCTATGAGGAGATGGCCGCACGGCATGATGAGATCATGAAGCAGGCGTCGCGGCTGCTTCTGCTTGCAAAGACGATCGGTGAGAAGCAGGGAAGCATACCGCGGATCGAGCAGCAGCTAAAGGAGCTGGAACCGTGGGGTACCTTTGATCTGCCGCTGAATTTTAAGGGAACTAAGGCGACGTCCGCGTTTATCGGAGCCATACCCAGGCAGATTTCACAGGAGGAGCTTTCACGGGAATTCTCCGCTCTCTGCGGGAAGGACGCAGAACTCTCTATTGTAAGCGCCAGCAAAGAACAGACGTGTATCTTTGCAGTCTGCGCGAAGCAGGACGCAGCCGGCGCAGAGACAGCGTTAAAGGCAATGGGACTCGTAAATGCGCCGCAGACCTCGGCTGTTCCGGCAAAGCGGCAGAAACTGCTTGTTGAGGAACTGAAGAGAACAGAGGAAGAGATCGCAGAGGCCGGGGAGGAGATCCGCTCCATGGCGCCTGTCCGGGAAGAACTGAAATTTGTGGCGGACTATTATACGATGAGGGCGGAAAAATACGGGGTGCTGAATTCGCTGGCACAGTCGCAGAGTGTATTTCTGATTACCGGATACGTCCCGGCGGAGCAGGCAAAGGAACTCGAGGTGCATCTTGCCTCACGCTATAACGTATTTGCACAGTTTGAGGATCCGGCGGAGGACGAAGATGTTCCCGTGATTCTGCGCAATAACAAATTTGCGGAGCCGGTGGAGGGGATTATAGAGAGTTACGGGCTTCCGGCGAGAGGAGAGCTTGATCCGTCAGCGGTGATGGCGCCGTTTTACTATATTTTGTTCGGACTGATGCTCTCGGACGCAGCGTACGGGCTGATCATGGTATTTGGCTGTCTCTTCTGCCTAAAGAAGTTCCCGCAGATGGAGGAAGGGCTGAAGAAGTCGCTGAAAATGTTTATGTACAGCGGAATTTCGACGACGTTCTGGGGATTTATGTTCGGCAGCTTCTTCGGGGACGCGGTGCATGTGATCGCTGCGACATTTTTCCGCCGTCCCGATATCTCGATGCCGCCGCTGTGGTTTGAGCCGGTCGATATGCCAATGAAGATGCTTGTATTTTCCCTCTGCATCGGAATAATTCACATCTTTACGGGACTGGGCGTCAAGCTGTACAGCTCAGTAAAGAGCGGCCATCTGGCGGACGGAATCTGCGACGTGGTATTCTGGTATCTGCTGGTGGGCGGAGCCGTTGTGTATATGCTTACGGTTCCCGTTTTTACAGGGATGCTGGGGCTTTCCTTTACACTTCCGGGGACGGTCGGGATAATCGCGGCTGCCGCGGCTCTGATCGGACTTGCCGGCATTGTGCTGACAGACGGGAGGTCATCGAAAAACTGGGGAAAGCGGCTGCTCAAAGGACTCTACGGTGCTTATGGAGTCACCTCATACTTGAGCGACATCTTGTCGTATTCAAGGCTGCTGGCACTTGGCCTGGCGACGAGTGTGATTTCCACGGTATTCAATAAAATGGGCAGTATGATGGGAAATTCTATTCCGGGTGTGATTTTATTTATTGTGGTGTTTGTGATAGGACATGCGCTGAACCTGGCAATCAACGCGCTGGGCGCATACGTGCATACGAACCGTCTGCAGTTTGTGGAGTTTTTCGGGAAGTTCTATGAGGGCGGAGGAAAGAAGTTTCAGCCCTTTGCAGAGCATACAAAATATTTTAAAGTCAAGGAGGACGTATAGTTATGGCAATTTTTGAAAACATGGGAGTTGTATTGGCACTTTTGGGAGCAGTGACCGCAGCTCTTGCAGCGGGAATCGGCTCTGCGATCGGCGTAGGAATGACCGGAGAGGCAGCAGCAGGTGTGGTGACGGAAGATCCGTCGAAGTTCAGCAAGGTTCTGGTGCTTCAGCTTCTGCCCGGCACGCAGGGAATCTACGGCCTGCTGATCGGATTTATCACACTGACACAGATTGGTATTATGGGCGGCGACTCGGATATTTCCCTGATCAAGGGTATTCTTTATTTCGTGGCATGTCTTCCGATGGCGTTCGTGGGCTATAAGTCGGCAATCCGCCAGGCGAGAGCGTCCGTATCCTCCATCAGCCTTGTGGCAAAGCGCCCGGATCAATTCGTAAAGGGCATGATCTTCCCGGCAATGGTTGAGACGTATGCGATTCTGGCTCTGCTGATTTCCATTCTCTCTATCTTCGGCATCAACGGACTCCCCGTGTGAAATTTCCAGGGAAGGGAGAAGAGATTATGGCTGGATTGGATAAGATTATCGGTCAGATCCGCGCAGAGGCAGAAAACCATGCGGCCGAGGTGATCCGGGAGGCAAAGGAACAGGCGCAGCAGCTTATAGATCAGGCACGGGAAGAAGCAAAGGCGGAATGTGTCCGGATCCGGGAGCGCTCGGGCAGGGAGACTGCGGAGATTCTTCAGAGAGGAAGATCCGCAGCGGACTTAAAAGTCCGCCAGGGGCTTCTGGCAAAAAAGCAGGAAATTATCCGCGAGGTGCTCATATCTGCGCTGCAGGAGGCAAAAGAGCTGCCGCAGGAGCAATATTTCAGCGCTATTGTAAAACTTGCAGCAAATGCGGCGATGCCCGGCGAGGGGACGGTCTGCTTTGGCGATGCAGATTTGAGAAGGCTTCCGGAGAACTTTGAGCAGAGACTGAATCAGGAGCTCGAAGGAAAGAAAGCCGTACTTAGAATTTCACCCGAACCGCGGGAGATTGATGCGGGTTGTATTCTCTGCTACGGCGGCATGGAAGAAAATTGCTCGTTTGATGCCATCTTCGACGAGGCGCACGAACGGCTGCAGGATACGGTGCAGAGAATTTTATTTGAATGATACGGAGGGAATGGCGATGGCAGAAGATCAATATTTATATGCGGTGGCGCGCATCCGGACAAAGGAGCTGTCGCTTCTGTCCGCTGCCTTTTTCGAGCAGCTTCTGTCCGCACCCGACTATGAGTCGTGCATTCGCCTTTTAAAGGATAAGGGCTGGGAAGGCGGCGGGGCAGACTGGGAGGAGATGTTTTCAGAACAAAGGCGCAGGACGTGGGAACTCATGGAAGAGCTGCTGGGCGACACCTCTGTGTTCGATGTATTCTTATATGCAAATGATTACAGTAACCTGAAGGCGGCGGTGAAGACCTGCCGCCACCGCACAGAGCCTGACAATATCTATATCGGACAGGGCACGGTGCCGGTGGAGACAATCCGGACGGCGGTGATGGAAAACAGGTTTGAGGATCTGCCGGAGGCGATGCAGGAGCCTGCGCGGGAGGCGCAGCGCGTGCTGCTGCAGACCGGGGACGGGCAGCTCTGCGACGTGATCCTGGACCGGGCGGCGCTGGACGCTGTTTACCGGGCGGGAAAGGAATCGGGCAATGAGTTTCTGAAACTATACGCGGAGCTCACGGTGGCGTGTGCGGACATCAAGACCGCGGTACGTGCCGTCAGGATGAGAAAGAACAGGGATTTTCTGGAGAGGTCACTTGCCCCGTGCGATTCACTGGATGTGAAAGCGCTTGCGGACGCGGCGCTCGCGGGCGAGGAAGCGGTAAAGCAATGTCTGGAGTTTTCGGAATATCATGAGGGAGCCGCAGCACTGTCGGAATCGCTCTCTGCTTTTGAACGGTGGTGCGATAATCTGATGATCCGCCGGATACGGCCGCAGCTTCACAACGCATTCGGTCTGGGACCGCTCGCGGCATATATTCTGGCAAGAGAGAGCGAGATCAAATCTGTGCGCATCATTCTCTCAGGGAAGAAGAACCGTCTGCCGGAGGAGTCAATCAGGGAGAGAGTGCGGGAGACTTATGTATAAAACCGGGAAAGGGTGAGAGTGATCTATGTATAAAATTGCAGTAATGGGGGATCAGGACAGCATCTACGGCTTTGCAGCGCTCGGGTTCGTGCCCTTTTCCGTCACAGACCCGCAGGAGGCGGAGCGCACGCTGCGGGATCTGGCACAGGGAGAGTACGCGGTGATTTATATCACAGAGGCGCTTGCCGCCCGGATCGAGCCGGAGATCGACAGATACCGCTCAGCGGGTCTTCCGGCGATTATTTTGATTCCCGGTGCGTCCGGCAATACAGGGCGCGGCATGACGGCTGTGAAGAAGTCCGTGGAGCAGGCAGTGGGCTCCGATATTATATTCGGCGGTGAGTAGGAGGTAGAGATGAGCAGAGGCGTAATTAAGAAGGTCGCCGGGCCGCTGGTAATCGCGGAGGGCATGCGGGATGCGAATATGTCCGATGTGGTGCGCGTCAGCAGCCAGCGTCTGATCGGTGAGATTATAGAGATACACGGAGACAAGGCATCTATCCAGGTCTATGAGGAGACGTCGGGACTGGGACCGGGCGAGCCGGTGGAGTCCACGGGAGTTCCCATGAGCGTGGAGC
This sequence comes from uncultured Lachnospiraceae bacterium, assembly GCA_944384105.1. Classification (GTDB taxonomy): domain Bacteria; phylum Bacillota; class Clostridia; order Lachnospirales; family Lachnospiraceae; genus Egerieimonas_A. The sequence goes on from CALWSC010000070.1 coordinate 12,326, forward strand.
TGGGTCCCGGTCTGATCGGAAGTATCTACGACGGGATTCAGAGACCGCTCGATGATATCATGCGCGTAACAGGAGGAAATCTGTTAAACCGGGGCGTCGAGGTGCCGTCCTTAAAGCGCGGCAGACTGTGGGAGTTTGAGGCTTTGGCATCTGTCGGGGACAAGGTGACGGGCGGGGATATTCTCGGAAGTGTCCAGGAAACCGAGGTGGTCAGCCATAAGATCATGGTGCCGCCGGGCATTGCGGGCACGCTGAGCGCGCTGTACCCGGGAGGCCATACGGTAGAGGATACCGTGGCAGTCGTCACGGATGATAAGGGAAAGGAGCACCCCGTAGGACTGATGCAGCGATGGCCGGTTCGCCGCGGGCGCCCGTACCGGAAGAAGCTCTCGCCCGATATGCCGCTTGTGACGGGACAGAGAGTCATAGATACGCTTTTCCCGATCGCAAAGGGAGGTGTGGCGGCGGTTCCCGGACCGTTCGGTTCAGGAAAGACAGTTGTACAGCACCAGCTGGCAAAGTGGGCGGACGCGGATATCGTGGTATATATAGGCTGCGGCGAGCGCGGCAATGAGATGACGGACGTACTGAACGAATTTCCGGAACTGAAAGACCCAAAGACGGGCAAATCCCTGATGGCGAGGACCGTACTGATCGCAAATACCTCCGACATGCCGGTGGCAGCGCGAGAAGCGTCGATCTATACGGGTATCACAATTGCAGAGTATTTCCGGGATATGGGATATTCGGTTGCTCTGATGGCGGATTCTACCTCGCGCTGGGCGGAGGCGCTGCGCGAGATGTCAGGCAGGCTGGAGGAGATGCCCGGCGAGGAGGGATATCCTGCATACCTGGGTTCCCGACTGGCACAGTTTTACGAGAGAGCCGGCAGGGTAATCTCTCTTGGAAGTGACGGCAGGGAGGGAGCGCTCTCGGTTATCGGAGCCGTATCTCCGGCAGGCGGCGATACGTCGGAGCCGGTGACACAGGCGACGCTGCGTATTGTGAAGGTGTTCTGGAGCCTGGACGCAGATCTCGCGTATAAGCGCCATTTTCCGGCGATCAACTGGCTGACGAGCTATTCCCTTTATATTGACACAATGGAGAAGTGGTTCAACGCCAGAGTAAATGAGGACTGGACAAACCTCCGCGCGGAGCTTATGAAGCTTCTTCAGGAAGAGGCGGAGTTAAATGAGATCGTTCAGCTCGTAGGTATGGATGCGCTGTCGGCGCCCGACCGGCTGAAGCTGGAGGCGGCACGCTCGATCCGCGAGGATTTCCTGCATCAGAACGCATTCCATGAGACGGACACATATACCTCTCTGCAGAAGCAGTACAGAATGATGCGCCTGATTCTGGATTATTATGAGAAAGCAGGGGAGGCGCTAAAGAGCGGTGTCCCGATTGAGCGCCTGGTAGCTCTGCCTGTGAGAGAGAATATCGGACGGTATAAATATACGGAAGAAGCGGATGTGGAACGCGTCTTTGCACAGACGGAGGAAATGCTGGAGAACGAGATCCGCGATGAGCTGAGCAGAAAGGAGGACTTCTGATGCCGAAGGAATACAGAACCATTGAAGAGGTGGCGGGTCCCCTGATGCTGGTGCGCGGGGTACAGCACGTAACGTACGATGAGCTTGGTGAGATCGAGCTTGCCGACGGGGAGAAGCGGCGATGCAAGGTGCTGGAGATTGACGGCGGCAACGCCCTGGTGCAGCTTTTTGAGGCATCCGCAGGAATCAATCTGGAGTCGAGTAAGGTGCGGTTTCTGGGCAGATCGATGGAACTGGGAGTATCGGAAGATATGCTGAGCCGCATTTTTGACGGGCTGGGCAGGCCGATCGACGGCGGGCCGGAGATTCTGCCGCGGAAACGCATGAATATCAACGGGCTTCCGATGAATCCGGCGGCAAGGAATTATCCGCAGGAATTTATTCAGACGGGCATCTCCGCCATCGACGGGCTGAACACGCTTGTGCGCGGACAGAAGCTGCCGATTTTTTCCGCATCCGGACTGCCGCATGCGAATCTTGCAGCGCAGATCGCCCGCCAGGCAAAAGTACGCGGTACAAGCGAGCCGTTTGCGGTTGTATTTGCCGCAATGGGCATCACATTCGAGGAGGCAAACTTCTTTATGGAGAGCTTCCGCGAGACGGGAGCTATCGACAGAAGCGTTATGTTCATCAATCTGGCGAACGACCCGGCAGTGGAGCGTATTGCCACGCCCCGCATGGCGCTTACTGCTGCTGAATATCTGGCATTTGAGAAGGATATGCATGTGCTGGTGATTCTGACGGATATTACAAACTATGCCGATGCACTCCGGGAAATTTCCGCAGCGCGCAAAGAGGTTCCGGGACGGCGCGGTTATCCGGGCTACATGTACACTGACCTTGCATCGCTCTACGAGAGAGCCGGCAGGCAGAAGGGAAAGAACGGCTCCATCACGCTGATCCCGATTCTGACAATGCCGGAGGACGATAAGACGCATCCGATTCCGGATCTGACCGGTTATATTACGGAGGGACAGATTATCCTGAGCAGAGAGCTGTACCGCAAGAATGTGCTTCCGCCGATCGACGTGCTGCCGTCGCTGTCGCGTCTGAAGGATAAGGGTATCGGCGAGGGCAAGACGAGAGCTGACCATGCGGATGTGATGAACCAGCTTTTCGCGGCGTATGCCAGAGGAAAGGACGCCAAGGAGCTGATGGTTATTCTCGGCGAGGCAGCACTGACGGATATGGACAAGCTCTATGCTGTATTTGCGGATGAATTTGAGCGGCAGTATGTATCCCAGGGGTATTACACGAACCGGGATATTGAGGAGACGATGGAGATCGGATGGAGGCTGCTGCGGCTCCTTCCGAGAAGTGAGCTGAAGAGAATCAAGGATAAGTACCTCGATCAGTATTATGAAGAGAGTTAAAGGGGGCGAACAGCTATGAGCACAAAACATGTGAACCCCACCCGTATGGAGCTGACCAGGTTAAAGAAAAAGCTGGTCACTGCCATGCGCGGCTATAAGCTTTTAAAAGACAAGCGCGACGAGCTGATGAGGCAGTTCCTGGAGCTGGTGCGGGAAAATAAGACGCTGCGCGAGAAGGTAGAGGCCGGCATAAAAGAGGCGAATCAGAATCTCGTGCTGGCGCGTGCCGGGATGTCTCAGGAAGCGCTGAATGTGGCGCTGATGGCGCCCAAGCAAGAGGTCTTTCTCGAAGCGGAGACGAAGAACGTGATGAGCGTGGAAATCCCCGTTTTTCGTACTAAGATGCGGACACCCGATCCGGGAGACATTTATCCGTACGGACTCGCTTTTACATCTGCGGATCTCGATGATTCGATAAAGAAGCTCTCAGATCTGCTGCCGGATCTGCTCCGGCTTGCCGAATGTGAGAAGTCATGCCAGCTCATGGCGGCGGAGATCGAGAAGACCCGCCGGCGCGTCAATGCTCTGGAACACGTGGTAATTCCCGAAACACGGCAGAATATACGATATATCACCATGAAACTCGATGAGAACGAGCGAAGCTCCCAGACGCGTCTGATGAAGGTTAAGGATATGATGCTTGAGGCAACTCATCACTATAGTGAAAAATCTTAAGAATTTTCCAGGTGTCATTTTTCGTCATCATGCGGTATACTGATTTTGTAAAGGAGAGATTGGCACATGGAAAAGAAAATTCTTGTTGTTGACGATGAACATTCCATCGCCGACTTAATTGAAGTATATCTGACTGCGGAGGGCTGGAAGGTGCTGAAATATGACAACGGCACGGATGCGCTTGCCTGTATTGAGCGCGAGGAGCTCTCCATGGCGATTCTCGATGTGATGCTTCCGGATATCGACGGCTTTAAGCTCTGCAGAAAGATACGTGAGCATCATTATTATCCCGTGATCATGCTTACGGCAAAGACCGAGGACATTGACAAGATCACAGGCCTTACCATAGGGGCGGATGATTATATCACTAAACCGTTCAACCCTCTGGAGTTTATCACCAGAGTCAAGACACAGTTTCGCCGGTACGAACAATATAACCAGTCCGGCACAGGCGTTTCGCCGGGTACGATTGATATCCGGGGACTGTCTATCAGCAAAGATACGCACCGGTGTACCTTAAACGGCAAGGAGCTGACGCTGACGCCGCGGGAATTTTCCGTGCTGTGGTACCTGTGTGAGAACAGGGGAAGGGTGATTTCCTCGGAAGAGATCTTTGAGAAGGTTTGGGGCGAGGCATTCCTGAACAGCAATAACACGGTGATGGCGCATATCGGCCGGATTCGCGATAAGATGAACGACTCCGGAAGGAAGCCAAAGTATATCAAGACCGTCTGGGGAGTGGGGTATCAGATTGAATAGACAGGAACTGAACATACTTTCGCGCAGGCTGAGAAACGTGCTGCTGCAGCGCTTTATTCTCTTCTATATCCTTTATCTGGGTATCGGGGCAGGCGGTTTCGCGTGTGTGTATATATATTATCACAGCCGGATCTGGTATGGAACCGAACGGTTTTACAGTGTCGTACATTTTGTGGAGAAACTTATGTATCCGCTGCTTTTGGTGTACGTTACCGGAGGCGCGCTGGCAATGGGCATAGTCTTTCTGAGAAGGGCCTGCAGGTATCTCGATGAATTTCTTGCAGCATCCGAGCGGCTGCTCTACGGCGGGGAACGGGAATTCGTCTTTTCGGAAGAGCTGGAACCCGTGGCGCTGTATCTTGATACGGTCCGGGAGAAGATTCGGGAGAGCCAGAGAGCGGCGCGCGAGGCGGAGCAGCGAAAGAACGACCTCGTGGTGTATCTGGCTCATGATCTGAAAACGCCGCTGACTTCCGTCATCGGCTATCTGACACTTCTTACTGAGGAAGAAGAAATCTCACCGGCGCTTCAGAAGAAGTACCTGAGCGTAGCGCTGGAGAAGGCACTGCGGCTTGAGGATCTGATCAATGAATTTTTCGAGATTACGCGGTTCAGCCTTACGCATCTGACACTGGAGCTTTCTGAGATCAACCTGACGAGGATGCTGGAGCAGACGACGTTTGAATTCCAGCCGATGTTTGCGGACAAGGGACTCACCTGCGAGCTGGATGCGCCCCCGGATTATCTGTATTTGTGTGATCCTGACAAGCTGCAGCGCGTCTTCGACAATCTGCTGCGAAACGCAGTCAGTTATAGTTATGCGGATACGGCCATTCACATCGCGTTAAAGGAAGAGGCGCCATACCTGACTGTGACCGTAGAAAACGCAGGACATACGATCGCCCCGGAGAAGCTTGCGCGCATCTTCGATCAGTTCTTCCGCCTTGACGCTGCGCGCGGCACCGGAAGCGGCGGTGCGGGGCTGGGTCTTGCGATTGCAAAGGAGATTGTGGAGCTGCACAGGGGGACGATTACCGCGCAGAGCGCAAACGACCGGATTGTCTTTAATGTCAGGCTGCCGCTGCATCCAACGGAGGAAGAAAGCCTCATAAAATCTTAAGAATTTCATCATAAAATCCTCGGTCTTTCAGCCGCAAATATGAGAAAATAAAATCATCCTTTCTGGTATTCTGATGATATCAGGATTTCGGGAGCACATGGTGCAGAGAAATCCGCAGCATCACGGAATCAAAAACAGAAAGGATGATTTTTTAATGAGGACACAGGAGATACAGACAAACAGGATCAGAAAAATGAGAAGAAAGAAAATGCGCCGCAGGAGAATTTTCCGGGCAGCTGCGGCAGTGTGTGCGGTATGTGCGATTGCAGCAGCCGCGCTGCATACGGGAGTCATCCGGGACACGGCAGCGGTTGCCCTGCATCAGATCACGGGCGATGCGAAGCTGGAATCTTACGCAGAAGAGCACGGTCTGACGCTGGCAGATTATCCGGGGGAGCTGATTGATCTCTATAAGCGAAATCCTGAGACGGAGCAGTACGTTTTTGAGTATCCGCTTGTAAAGGACAATCCGCCTGCCGCAGATTTAAGCGGTACGGATACCTCTTCGGTTCCTCTTCTCATGCAGTGGGATCAGCGCTGGGGATATCAGCAGTACGCCGGAGACGTCTTCGGGCTGACCGGCTGCGGACCGACCTGCCTGTCTATGGTGGCGATGTATTTAAGCGGAGATACATCGATGACTCCGGGCTGGATGGGGCAGTTCGCAGAGAACAACGGCTATGCCGCGGACGGAAACGGCTCTTCCTGGGCGCTCATATCGGAGGGAGGAAGGCAGCTTGGATTCGATGTGACGGAGCTTCCGCTTGACGAACAGCGCGTTATAGATAATCTTAAGGTCGGAAATCCTATTATAGTGATCATGGGACCGGGCGATTTTACTACCTCGGGTCACTTTATTGTCTTTACGGGATATGAGGACGGAAAGATTAAAGTCAACGATCCGAACAGAAGAGAAAATTCCGAAAAGCTCTGGAATTTCTCTGATATTCAGGGACAGATTAAAAATCTTTGGGCATTTCGGAACTGACTGCAGAAAGAGAGAATTTTCTCCGAAAAAGAAATTGTATTTTTCCCCCTGTTGTGCTAGGCTATATTTCAGATGACGGGGCAAAGGCAAAATACCTTTCGTACCTGTATCTAATTTTTTACATATCAGAAACGGGGGATAACATTGAAAAAATCTTATGAAATCGACATGTGCAGCGGACCTATTTTAAAGAAGCTGCTTGTCTTCTCACTGCCGCTGATGCTCTCCGGCATTCTGCAGCTTTTGTTCAATGCCGCAGATATTGTGGTAGTGGGAAGATTCACCGGAAGCCAGGCGTTGGCGGCAGTGGGATCAACGAGTTCGCTGATCGCACTGTTCGTCAATTTTTTTATTGGATTTTCGATCGGTACAAATGTCGTAGTGGGAAACTTTTACGGGGCAAAGGATCAAAGGGGCGTCTATGAGACCGTCCACACCTCAATACTCCTGAGTATCATCAGCGGCGTGGTGCTGATCGCGGTAGGACTGCTTCTGGCGGTTCCGATGCTTGAACTCATGGGAACGCCGGACGATGTACTAGGCCAGGCGACGCTGTATCTGCGCATTTATTTCATCGGTATGCCTGCGACAATGCTTTATAACTTCGGAGCTGCAATTCTGAGGGCAGTCGGGGATACGAAAAGGCCGCTGTATTATCTGAGTGTGGCAGGCATCATCAACGTGATTCTCAACCTGTTCTTTGTCATTGTGTTCGGTATGGGCGTAGCGGGCGTGGCGCTGGCGACGATTATTTCCCAGACTGTTTCCGCAATCCTGATGATCCGCTGCCTGTGCAGAATCGAGGGGATGTGCCGCCTGGTATTAAAGGAGCTGAAGTTTTATCCCGATAAGTTAAAGAGAGTTCTGCGCATCGGGCTGCCCGCGGGACTGCAGAGCTCAATTTTCTCGATTTCGAACGTGCTGATTCAGTCATCGGTCAATTCCTTCGGCTCCGTTGCCATGGCGGGCAACACGGCGGCGTCAAATATTGAGGGCTTCATTTATACTTCCATGAACGCCGTATATCAGGCAAACTTAAGCTTTACCAGCCAGAATATGGGCGCAGGAAATTATAAGCGTATGAATCAGGTACTCGTCCGCTGCCTGGGACTGGTAGCGGTCATCGGCATCGTGCTTGGCGCACTTGCGCTGGCTGCGCGCTACCAGCTTCTTTCCATCTATACGACGGAAGCGGATGTGGTGACTTACGGTATCAAGCGTATGTCAATCATCTGTACCACATACTTCCTGTGCGGCATGATGGATGTTATGGTCGGCAGTATCAGGGGAATGGGCTACTCCGTAATGCCGATGATCGTCTCCCTGACCGGGGCCTGCCTTTTCAGAATTATCTGGATATTCACGTTCTTCCGGATGGACCACACCCTGGAAAATCTGTATATTTCCTATCCGATTTCCTGGGCGCTCACGGCTGCAGTACATTTTATATGCTTTCTGTACGTGAGAAAGAAGGCCATTGGAGCATTGAAGAGATAATCAGTCCTCGCCGCTGTTCTGCGGAAGTGTGCGCATAGAATGTTTCAGAAGCAGCAAAGAGATAACGATCGTCAAGTAATCGGCGGCAGCCTGCGTAAAATTGATGCCATCAATTCCGAACAACGCATGCAGGATATAGAGCAGGGGAATAAAAAACAGACCCTGGCGGCAGACAGAGAGCAGCGTGGCGGGAAGCGGCCGGTTAAGTGCCTGCATGCTGTTGATGGATAAGAACAAAAGCCCCAAAATGGGACCGGCAAGTGATGTTGCTATCAGCATATCGGAACCGTAGGAGATAACCTCAGCGTCGTTAATGAACAATGCCACTACGGGGCGGCTTCCGAGAATATACGCTGCAGAGAGAATGGTACCGCAGATAATGGTGAGAACAGCACTGAACTTCAGTACTCCGGTAAAGCGTCTGCGCAGTCCTGCGCCATAGCAGTATCCCAAAAGAGGCTGGATACCGTTAGCTATTCCCATATGTATAAACGCTATGAGCATATATGCTTTTGTGACAATACCCATGGCAGCGAGAGGCTTATCTCCGTAATCGGCGAGCGAGTTATTGAGAAGTACAGTGGCAACACTCATCAGACCGGAGTTAATACCGGCAGGAATACCAAGGGAAAGCACGCGGGTACAGGCAGACGGAGCAGCGCGCAGTGCACTGATCTGAATAGAGAGCATACGGCTTTTCTTTGCAAAATAGTAGAGATAATAAATACAGCCGCAGATATTTCCGAGAACTGTTGCAATAGCGGCTCCGGCGGTTCCCATATGAAAGACCAGGATAAAAAGAGGATCCAGAATGATATTTACGACGGTTCCGATCATGCCGCCAATCATGGACTCTGTGGCCGCACCCTCACCGCGTACAGCGTGCCCGAAGGTATTTGCAAAGAGAATAAAAGGTGCTCCGAGTGCAATATAGAACAGGTACTCTCTGGAAAACAGGTATGTCTGTTCACTGCTCCCAAGCAGCCTGAGAAGAGGATCCATAAAGAGGAGAATAAGAACTGCCAGGAGCACTCCAAAGATCAGGGAGGCGCAGCTGCAGAATGAAGAGGCGGCTTTCGCCTCTTTTTTTCTGCCCTGCCCCAGCAGAATAGAGATAAAAGCGCTTCCTCCGATGCCAAGCATATTTGCGATCGCCATATACATGACAAATACGGGGTTTGTGAGAGAGACGGCAGCAACCTGATAGGCATCATGTGTCTGACCTACAAAAAAAGTATCTGCCATATTATAGACAACAAGGACTAGAGATGAAATTACAGTGGGAATTGCCATTTGTACTACGGCTTTTCTCACAGGAGCATCCCTGAATAAAGCATCATTTTGTGTCATTGTTAAAGAACCTCCTAAAAAAAGTATGCAAGCAAACTATTTGGGAACAAAAAAACAATGTTTCACTTCTTCTGATAAATGGTTTATCCGAGAAGATGACTCATCATCCGTCGGCACATTTCCTTAAATTGCTCAGCCTCACCGGGTTGTAGTGCTTCAGTGAGTGTGCGTTCAATTTCATGACGGATGGACTGACATGCCTCATGCAGACGGAGTCCTTCCGGAAGGAGTTCCAACTTTTTAAGCCTGGCGTCATGTGCGGCACAGACACGGCAGATGAGTCCTTTTTTTTCCATGAGTGAGAGCATCTTTGAGGCTGTAGCCCGGTTTATGAAGAATTCCTCCTCGATATCCTTCTGGTAGATATCCCTCTTCTGGTCATAGAGAAAATCCACAACCCACATATTCATCAGAGAATATTCCCGAAATTCTCTGCGGTTATAAAGACTATGGCTTAGCCGCAGAATATGATTGTCCAGCTTTTTGATATAAAAGCTGATATCAGTATTTTCGGATTCACTATGCATAATCTTCCTCCTATATAGTTTGCATGCAAATTATTTTAAACAAAAAAAGAGGAACCGTCAAGAAAAAATTTCAGACGGTTCCGATATATCAATGTTCAGCAAGCTGTTTTTTGAACAGTGTGCGGAAGATCAGGCGTACAAACGGTCCTGCATAGCACATCTGCCAGAAGAAAGCCATCGGGAAATTCAGCGCTGTGGTCTGAAGCCATACGGCAGGGAACTCGCTTCCCGCGTCCTTAAAGAGCAGCGTTGCAGCCAGGCTCATTACCGGGCACATGATGCACACGATCATTGCCGAGATCGCCAGCACGATAAACACCGGTTTATCCACTCCCGGCGTTACAAGCCGCAGAGCAAGTATATGCGCCAGCTTATCCACAATAAAGAATTCCAGAATAAAAGCAATGGGAAGCATAATGACAAGCTCATGAAAAGCGAGCAGGAAGACCTGATTGCTCATACCTCCCCGGTTGAGCGCGATATTGTAACAGATCATTCCATAGACCATGACGAAAGCCATGAGAATGGTAAAGATAACATTTTGAAATCTTGTCTTTGGCATACGTAAATTCTCCTTTGTCGTAAAATAAATCTGCGGCAAAAAAAGTTGTGTTGTTCAGCGGCTGCTGCAGACTGCCGATCGTTTCCAATTTCATATACCAAAGTTTTTTGCGGGGACTAATATATCATATGAACGGAAGGAAAGTCAAGAAAAAATTATAAAATCCTATGGCATTCTCTTTATAAGTATGGTATTATTTATAAGTAACATCCTTGATTTTGCATTAGGAGGAATTATAAATGAAAATTGACGGAAACGAACTCGAAAAGGAAGCCCTTGCATTGATACACGCCGGCAGGAGACCGGAGGGGTTAAAGCTGCAGGAGAAATTTGCAAGCCAGTTCAGGGAGGAATATGCGCATAAGGATCACTGTCCCTGTACGAAAGCATGCCGGTATCACGGAAACTGTAAGGAGTGCGTGGCGATTCACCGCGCGCATGAAGAGCACCTGCCGAATTGTTTCCGGAATATGGTGAATAAGAAGATCCGTATGATCTCCGAGCTGACGGAGCATACTGCTATGGAAGAGACAGGAAAGGAATGATGCGCAGTGTGCGGACGATTCTATATTGACGGGGAGATGTGGGGAGAGCTGCCGGACGCAGTTGAATGCCGTGTCAGCGGCGGATTGACAGAGGTGCGGACGGATATTGTCCCTTCCCGGCAGTCTCCCGTACTGCGGCTTCAGGCGGATCGGTTGTTCCTTGAGCCGATGCGCTGGGGATTTCCCGGTGCGGGCGGGAAACTTCTGATTAACGCCCGTGCCGAATCGGTACTGGAACGTCCGATGTTCAGGGAGAGCTTCTTAAGCCGCCGGCTGATTATCCCTGCGGCCGGATTCTATGAGTGGAGCCCGTCAAAGGAGAAGGCGGAATTTACGCGTCCGGGCTCTGCGGCGATGTTTCTGGCGGGATTTTATAACATCGTTGAGGGAGAAAACCGTTTTGTGATTCTCACAGTTCCGGCAAACGCGTCCGTTGCCCCGGTACACCATCGAATGCCGCTTATGCTGGAACGGGATGATCTCAAGACGTGGCTTTCCAGCGCACCCGAGGCGGAGCGGACGCTGAAAAGCCCTATGCCGCTGCTTGTGCGAAGACAGGAGTACGAGCAGCAAAGTATTTTTTCATTTCTGCATTAAAATATATCCGCATAAAGCTGCCGCGGGCGGAGCAGTGTCTGTCCGCGGCAGCTTTATACACCATGTATACACAGAATGTAAAGTTTTGTTAAAAGAAAGGAAAATTTTAATTTTATACATGGAAACAGTTGAAAAAAAAAGTAAAATGTAATATGATAGAACTATATTTTCGGATTGAAAATTGACAAAATATAATCAGGCAAGAAGGAGAAGATCATGAGAGCGCATAAAGACAAAATAGTGGTAATCGGCGCCGGAAATGTAGGCGAGGCGATTGCCTATACCCTGATGGTAAGGGTACAGGCGAATGATATTGTACTGGTAGACATCAATGAGAATAGAGCAAAAGGCGCGGCGCTGGATATTGCTCATGGAACCAGCTTTTATAAGCAGGTATGGGTAAGACAGGGCGGATATGAAGAGTGCGCGGATGCACAGGTGATTATCATCACTGCAGGAATCGCGAGAAAGCCGGGACAGACACGTCTGGAGCTGGCTAAGACGAATGTTTCCATCGTAAAGGGAATCACTGAGAATATCATGAAGTATGCGGAGAATCCGCTGATTCTTGTGGTATCGAATCCGGCAGATATTATGACCATGGCAGTGCGCCAGGTATCCGGACTGCCTGCTGAGAGAGTCATCGGTTCCGGTACATCTTTGGATACCGCAAGATTCCGCCATATTCTCAGCGAAAAGCTTCAGGTAAATGTAGAGGACGTCAACGCATACGTGCTGGGAGAGCACGGTGACAGCCAGGTTCCGATCTTCAGCTCCGCAAATATCGGAGGATGTCCGCTTGAGGTTTATGCAGACGAGGTCGGCGTAAAGCTTGACTATGAAGAGATTGCTGAACGCACGAAGAACGGCGGAGCAGAAGTCATTGGGCTGAAGGGAGCAACGTTCTACGGAATCGCAATGGCAGTTTCCAATATCGTGGAGACGATTATGAAGGATGATAACGCACTGATTCCGGTGGCGCATGAGTTGGATGACAGCTTCGGCAAATGGGCAGGCGTAGCGGTATCGCTTCCGTGCCGCATCGGCTGGGATGGTATTGTACAGACACATCAGATTCCGATGAATGAGGATGAGAAGGCAAAGATGGATCAGTCTGTACAGATTTTAAGAGCGTTTGCAGAAGAAGCTCTTGCATAAGGGCTGAACTGTAATAGATTCCCATGATCAAGAGAGGAGAATAAGACAATGGACAAGAAAGAATTTGCTTTAAAGCAGCACGAGGAATGGGCTGGCAAGATTGAAGTGGTCAGCCGTGCAAAGGTGGAGACACCGGAGGATCTGGCAGTGGCATACACACCGGGCGTTGCAGAGCCGTGTCTGAAGATTTCTGAGAATGTAGATCTGTCTTACGTATATACAAGACGCCACAACATGGTGGCAGTTGTCACAGACGGAACCGCAGTTCTGGGTCTGGGAGATATCGGACCGGAAGCGGGTATGCCGGTTATGGAAGGAAAGTGCGTGCTGTTCAAAGAGTTCGGCGGCGTAGACGCTTTCCCTCTGTGCGTGCGCAGCAAGGATGTTGATGAAATCGTCAACACAGTAGCGCTGCTTGCAGGAAGCTTCGGCGGTGTGAACCTCGAGGATATCTCTGCTCCGCGCTGCTTTGAAATTGAAAGAAAATTAAAAGAGCGCTGTGATATTCCGATTTTCCACGACGACCAGCACGGAACTGCAGTTGTTACTGCAGCAGCCCTGATCAACGCTCTGAAGCTGACAGGCAAGAAGCTGGAGGATGTCAGAGTCGTAACATCCGGAGCAGGAGCAGCGGGAATTGCCATCATCAAGCTTTTGGTAAGCCTTGGCTTAAAAGAGGTTATCATGTGTGACCGCACAGGAGCAATCTACGAGGGACGCGAGGGCTTAAATGCTGAGAAGCAGGAGATGGCAAAGATTACGAACCAGAATAAGAAGCAGGGTTCACTGGCAGATATGCTCGTAGGCGCTGACGTATTTATCGGCGTATCCGCACCGGGCACAGTGACACAGGATATGGTTAAGAGCATGGCAAAAGACCCGATCCTCTTCCCGATGGCAAACCCGGTACCGGAGATTATGCCGGATGAGGCGAAGGCAGCGGGTGCAGCCGTAGTTGGAACCGGAAGAAGTGACTTCCCGAACCAGATCAACAACGTGCTTGCATTCCCGGGTATCTTCCGCGGAGCACTGGATGTGCGCGCAAAGGACATCAACGATGAGATGAAGGTGGCAGCAGCGTATGCGATCGCAAATCTGATCGATGAGAAGGACTTAAACGCAGATTATATTATTCCGAATCCGTTCGATAAGAGAGTTGCAAAGGCAGTTTCCGAGGCAGTTGCAAAAGCTGCAAAGGATACCGGAGTAGCTCGTATCTGATCTTGTAATGTACAGCGGGAGCTGCCGTACTGATCATTCAGTGCGGCGGCTCTCCTTTTTTTGTACTGAAAAAGATACATTCAGATGCATTGACAGAAGGTCCGTCTATACCATATAATGTGGGCATAGCAGTTAAGAAACACTAATTATAGGAGGATCACCATGAGAGAAGAATGGGCATCTTTTAAAGAAGGTATCTGGGAGAAGGAGATTAACGTCAGAGACTTCATCCAGAAAAACTATACACCGTATGACGGAGACGATTCGTTCCTTGCAGGACCGACTGAGAGAACAAAGGAATTATGGGCACAGGTTATGGAGTTATCCAGACAGGAGCGCGAGAAGGGCGGAGTCCTTGATATGGATACGAAGATTATCTCCACGATTACCTCCCATGGTCCGGGATATCTGGATAAGGATAAAGAGACGATTGTAGGATTCCAGACAGACAAGCCGTTCAAACGTTCCTTACAGCCTTACGGCGGTATCCGCATGGCAATCAAAGCGTGTGAGGACAATGGCTACCATGTAGACCCGCAGGTTGTGGAGTTCTTTACAAAGCACAGAAAAACACACAACGACGGCGTATTTGACGCATACACACCGGAGATGCGCGCATGCCGTTCCAGCCACATCATTACAGGTCTTCCGGATGCTTACGGACGCGGACGTATTATCGGTGACTACCGCCGTGTGGCTCTGTACGGAGTAGACCGCTTAATTGAGGACAAGCAGCATCAGAAAGATACTACCAGAACAATCATGTACTCTGATGTTACGAGAGAGAGAGAAGAGCTCTCCGAGCAGATCAAGGCGCTGAAGGAGTTAAAGGAGCTGGGCCAGATCTACGGATATGATATTTCCAGACCGGCGAAGAACGTACAGGAGGCAATCCAGTGGCTGTACTTCGGATACCTTGCAGCGATCAAGGAGCAGAACGGAGCAGCGATGTCCCTGGGACGTACCTCCACCTTTATCGATATTTACGCAGAGCGTGACTTACAGAATGGAACATTTACCGAGGAGCAGATTCAGGAGTTCGTAGACCACTTCATCATGAAGCTGCGTCTCGTAAAATTTGCGAGAACACCGGAATACAACGCCCTGTTCTCCGGCGACCCGACCTGGGTAACAGAGTCCATCGGAGGTATGGGAATTGACGGACGCCATATGGTAACCAAGATGTCCTATCGCTACCTGCATACCCTGTCAAATCTGGGAACAGCTCCGGAACCGAACCTGACCGTACTGTGGTCAACAAGACTGCCGCAGAACTTCAAGCGTTTCTGCGCAAAGACTTCCATCGAGTCTTCCTCTATCCAGTACGAGAACGACGACCTGATGCGCGTGACACACGGCGACGATTATGCGATCGCATGCTGCGTATCCTCCATGCGTGTCGGCAAGGAGATGCAGTTCTTCGGCGCGCGTGCGAACCTGGCGAAGTGCCTCCTCTACGCGATCAACGGCGGTGTGGATGAGGTGTCCAAGAAGCAGGTTGGACCGAAGTACCGTCCGGTTACATCCGAGTATCTGGATTATGACGAGGTTATGGACAAGTTCCACGACATGATGAAATGGCTGGCAGGCGTATATGTAAACGCGCTGAACATCATCCATTACATGCATGACAAATATTGCTATGAGAGACTGCAGATGGCACTGCACGACAAGAAGATCACCCGCTGGTTTGCAACCGGTATTGCCGGTCTCTCCGTAGTAGCTGACTCCCTGTCTGCCATCAAGTACGCAAAGGTTAAGACAGTTCGCGATGAGAACGGCATTGTAGTTGACTACGAAGTGGAGGGAGATTTCCCGAAATACGGCAACGATGACGACCGCGTGGATGAGATTGCATACGATATCGTACATGATTTCATGGCTTATGTAAAAGGCAACCACACCTACCGCGGCGGTGTTCCGACGACCTCTATTCTTACGATCACATCCAATGTTGTGTATGGTAAGAACACAGGTTCCACACCGGACGGACGTAAGGGCGGACAGCCGTTTGCTCCGGGTGCCAACCCGATGCATCACAGAGACTGCCACGGTGCGGTAGCATCCCTTGCATCCGTATCCAAGCTGCCGTTCAGAGATGCACAGGACGGTATCTCCAATACCTTCTCCATCATCCCGGGAGCGCTCGGAAAGGACGATGCTATTTTATTTGACGATATCTCTTTTGAGCTGGAGCCGGACTGCGCATGCTGCGAGCCGAACGCTTCTCTCGACGAGGAGTAATCACAGATTTTTACGGGCGCGGAACTATATATCCGCGTCCGCAGAAAATAACTATGAAATATCAAGGAGGACAACATCATGAATATCAGTGAAGCTCAGATCGACAACTTAGTAGGATTATTAGACGGATACGCTGAAAAAGGCGGACATCACTTAAACGTAAACGTGTTTACAAAAGAGACTCTGCTCGACGCGCAGGCACATCCGGAGAAATATCCGCAGCTTACCGTGCGTGTATCCGGTTACGCTGTAAACTTCAACAAGCTGACAAAAGAGCAGCAGGATGAAGTTATCTCCAGAACATTCCATGAAGGAATGTAAAACAGGGCGCATACATTCTCTGGAAAGTTTCGGGACCGTTGACGGTCCCGGAATTCGTTTTGTGGTATTTTTCCAGGGATGTCCGATGCGCTGCCAGTACTGCCATAACCCGGATACCTGGGAGGTTCATGCGGGTACTGAGATGACTGTGCGTGAGATCCTGGATATGTACGACAAGAACCGCCATTTCTATAAGAACGGCGGCATCACTGCCACTGGAGGCGAGCCTCTGCTGCAGATGGATTTCCTGACAGAGTTATTTACAGAGGCAAAGAAAGAAGGCATCCACACCTGCCTTGATACCTCGGGCATTATGTACCGGCAGGAGAGGCAGGAGGAGTATGGCCGACTGTTCGCGGTGACGGATCTCGTGCTGCTTGACATCAAGCACAGTGATCCCAGAGGACACCTCAGTCTGACCAGTCAGAAGCAGGATCATATCCTCGAGTTTCTCCACGCGCTTGAGCTGGCAAATGTACCGGTCGTTATCCGCCATGTAGTGGTTCCGGGAATCACTGACAAAGAGGAGGAGCTTCGGGGACTCGGCAGGATTATCGGTACTCTTCGCAATCTGAAAGGGCTGGAAGTGCTTCCGTATCACACCATGGGAGTCTCAAAATATGAATCCCTTGGCATCGAATATCCATTGAAGGGTCTGGAGAGCATGGATAAACAGGATGCAAAGAAGGCAAGAGAAATAATCCTGAATGAGATCAGAAGAGTCAGGCGGGGAAGAAAAGAATAAAATATCGTATAAGGCGGAACTGTTTTTAACGGTTCCGTCTTTACTTTTTGTGGGAAAGTAAGTATAATGAAAAAATATTTATGAGAATTTACAATATGAGGTGAAATTATTATGGATGGCAAAAGAGTGATTTATGCCGCGCTGCTTGGGCTTGGAACTGTCGGCACCGGTGTCTATAAGGTTTTGAAAATGCAGGAGGATGAGATGGCGCAGAAGATCGGCGCTGTTGTCAAGGTCAAGAAAGTGATGGTCCGCAGCGTACAGAAAGCTGCAGAGAAGCTGAAAGATGCGTCTCTGGTGACAAATGACTGGCAGGAGATCATCAATGATCCGGAGATAGAAGTGGTCATTGAGGTGATGGGGGGCATTCACCCGGCAAAGGAGTATATCCTGGAGGCATTAAACGCCGGAAAGAACGTTGTGACTGCGAATAAGGATCTCGTTGCAGAGGAGGGGCACCGGCTTCTGGAGGCTGCCGCAGAGCACCGGGCAGACTTTTTATTTGAGGCAGCGGTAGCCGGCGGCATCCCGATCATTCGTCCGCTGAAGCAGTGCCTGGCGGGCAATCATATCACTGAGGTCATGGGTATCATGAACGGAACCACAAACTTTATCCTGACCAAGATGTCCGAGGAAGGCATGGAATTTGCCGATGCCCTCAAGATGGCGCAGGATCTGGGCTATGCAGAGGCGGATCCGACGGCCGATGTGGAGGGTTATGACGCGGGCAGAAAGCTTGCGATCCTCGCGTCCATTGCTTTTAATTCCCGTGTGGTATTCTCAAACGTTTACACAGAGGGAATTACGAAGATCACAGCTACAGATATCCGCTATGCACAGGAGATGGGCTGTACAATCAAGCTGCTCGGCGTTGCAAAGAATTCCGGGGACGGCATTGAAGTTCATGTACATCCGATGCTGATTGAGAGCAACCATCCGTTAGCCGCGGTGCGCGACTCTTACAACGCGGTCTTTGTCCACGGCGATGCAGTACAGGATGCGATGTTTTTCGGTCGGGGTGCGGGTGAACTTCCTACCGCAAGCGCGATCGTGGGAGACGTCTTTGACGTTGTGAGAAATTCTCTTGCGGGCTGCAACGGCAGAATCGGCTGTACCTGCTACAAGCGCCTTCCAATCCGGCAGATGGAAGATATTCAGAGCCGTTACTTTGTCCGCATGCAGGTGGAAGACCGTTACGGCGTTCTGGCCAGCGTGGCGAGTGTCTTCGGCAATAACAGCGTGAGCATCGCGCAGATGGTCCAGAAGAAAAAGAAGGGCGAGCTGGCAGAGATTGTCGTGATTACGGACAGTGTTATGGAGCGCCATTTCCAGGATTCCCTCAAAGTGCTCGGAAGCATGTCGGTGATCCGTGAGATCTCAAGTATCATCCGGGTATATTGACAATCCTTTCGCTATTGTTACAAAATGGTTACAGAAACCGGCTTAATCTTGCCTCCGCTTTATGATATACTGTTTTCAGAATACAACAGGAGACAAAAGAGTGGTTATGCGTGCAAGAATACTGGTGATTGAAGATGAACTGGCGATCAGCGATCTGATCTGCATGAATCTGGAGGCCGCAGGCTATGAGTCTGCGGCTTTTTATAATGGAAATGATGCGGCGGACGCTCTGGAACGGGACGCGTCATATGATCTCGCGCTTCTGGACGTTATGCTCCCCGGAAGAGACGGCTTCTCCCTGCTGCCGCTGCTGCGGGGGAAAAAGATACCTGTGATCTTTCTCACCGCAAAGGGCGATGTCGCGAGCAAGGTGAAGGGGCTCAAGAGCGGCGCAGAGGACTATATCGTAAAGCCGTTTGAGATGCTCGAGCTGCTCGTGCGGATTGAGAAGATTCTCGAGCGCGCAGGAAAGAAGAGAGAGGAGTGTATCCGGATCCGGGATGTATGTATTTATCCTGAACGCCGTCAGGTCACCCGGGGCGGGACAGAGGTTGCGCTTAAGCCCATGGAGTTTGACTGCCTGATGATGTTCGTGCGCTATAAAAATATTGCACTGACGAGAGAGCAGCTTCTCGCCGGCCTGTGGGGCGTGGAGTTTGACGGTGAGACGCGCACGATCGACGTCCATGTGGGCAGGATACGAAAGAAACTGGATTTCTGGGACGTCATACGGACAATTCCGCGCATCGGTTATCGCCTGGAGGTGAAGGAAGAATGAAATTAAGAACAAAGATTTCACTGGCAGCGACATTGTCGCTGCTGATTTTTTCACAGCTTATTTCTGTGTTTATTCTCTGGAACGTAAAGAAAATTGATCTGAACGCGGTGCTGGATATACAGAAGGATATCCTTCGGGAGCAGGTGACCGGGGCGGCGTATGAGCTCGCTGACCTGCAGATGGAAACGGGGGAAATCCTTCCCGAGGTCGCGGCAAATCTGCTGCGGAAGTCTATGGACGTTTATACGGTCGTATGGCAGGGAGAGCGCCAGATCAGAAACAGCACGAGCTATGAGATTGATCCAGGATGGTTCTGGCAGGAGATCAGGGAGCATCCTCAGAAGCTGCCGGTTGCAAACGGCTCCCCCGACTTTATAGCAGTTCGGGAGGCGGCGCTACAGGAGACGCATCTGCTGCTGATGGCAAAGAAACTGGAGTTTCAAGATGAAACGTATCTCGTGCTGCGCATATGGGATGTCTCGGAGCTGTATGGAAGAATTCAAAACCTGTTCTGGGGAGGGGTCATGATTTCACTTGTGCTGGGCGCGGTGATGCTTGCGCTTCTGCAGGCGGTGATTCTGAGAATTCTCAGGCCTTTTTACCGGATGAAGGAGACGGCGAATATTATAGCATCCGGGGACTACAGCCGCCGTCTCCCCGTCGGTTCGGGAGATGAGATCGCAGAGATATCCGAGAGCTTTAACAGAATGGCACAGCGGGTGGAGGAGCACATCAGTGAGCTCACAGAACTCAATGAACGCCAGACACAGATGATCGGAAATATGGCGCATGAGCTCAAGACGCCGATGACAGCGATTTCCGGGTACTCTGAGACACTGCTCAAAGTAAAGCTGAGTCCCGAAAGACAGGAGCAGGCTCTCAATTATATCTGCTCCGAATGCCGCCGCCTTTCCCGTTTATCGGCAAAACTGCTGGAGCTGACCGGACTGTATCATGAGGAGGAAACATTCCGGAAAGAGCGTTTTCCGGCGCAGAAGCTGAAAGAGACACTGGAGCTGATGATGCGGGAGCGGATAAAGCAGAAGAGGCTGCGGCTGCAGATAACAGTGGAGCCGGAGAATCTGTCGGTGGAGGGAGACTGGGATCTTCTGGTCAGCATGCTGACGAACCTGCTGGACAACAGCTGCAAGGCGAGCACGGAGGGAGGGGGCATCTGTCTGACCATGGATCGTGACGGCTTCTGCGTGCGCGACGAGGGAGAGGGAATTGCCGCCGGGGATCTGGCACGGGTCACGGAGGCGTTTTATATGGCGGATAAATCCCGCTCCCGCCGGCAGGGAGGCGCAGGGCTGGGACTTGCGCTGTGCAGTGAGATTGCGAAGCTGCACGGAGCAAAGCTGGAGATTGAGAGTGAGCCCGGCAGGGGAACCGCGGTATCTGTGCGGTATATCCGGAAATTTACAGAACGGTTACACTACGGCGGGGACTCGGATACAGGAAAACGATAAAATAACAGATATCAGATACGACGGAATTTAAAAGCACACAGCTTTCGAAAAGCCTTCGTATCACGATAAAATCAGAAAAGAGGAGGAGCGTAGACATGAAGAAAAGAGCAGTCCTCCTTGCGGCGGTTATGGGACTTACATCCCTTGCCGGCTGCGGGGAAACGCCGGACACGGCGATTGTAAAGCGAAAGGAAACGGCGAGCATCGAATACAGGGAGGTAAAGAATGTCTCCGCCGAGGGCGGCACAGACGAGGGAGAACAGGAAAATCCTCTGCGCAGCCGTCTGGGAGCGCCGCAGCGGTACACGGCGGAGTTTGGCAGTGAAAACGGAAGGCTGAAGATTCACTGTGACGCGGAGGTTGAGATACCGTCTGTGGAGCAGGTGAGTACGTACCGGGTGTCGCAGAGCGATATGACGCCGGAGCAGATGGAGACGTTTGCCCGTGTTTTCTCGGACGGGGAGATATACGATGGGGAGTCATATCCCGCCCAGAAGCGTGCGCCTGATTTCGGCAGTATGTTTGCGAATCTGGAAGAACAGCTGCAGAGTGCCGCTGTCGAGAGGGCAGACGGAAGGAAGTATGATCTGTTTTATAAAAGTACAGATTCTGTGCCGAATATGATGGAACTGCAAATGGACGCGGCGGGAAGAGATGCGATTTCCTGGAATCCGAGAACATCCCTGTCGGCTCTGACAGAGGAAGAGGCGCTTTCCCTTGCAGGTATCACACAGGAGGAAGCGCGGCAACTGGCGAAGGAAAAGGTCGCAGAGCTTGGTATTCCGGGCATGGAAGAGGCGATGGTGCAGCTTGGCATCCACGTGGATTTGCTCGGAGATGAGTATACGGCCGATAATGCCGGGTGGCTGATTAATTTTACGAGAACGATTGACGGAATTCCCGTTACATACACCAGTGAGCAGGGCGGCGCATATGAAGATATGGAAAGCGAGTACGAGACCTGGGGATATGAATGGCTTCAGGTGGCAGTCAACAGGGACGGCATTCAGATGGCACAGTGCTATAACGTCTATGATATAGGGGAGAAAACGACGGAAAATGTACAACTCATAAGCTTTGACGAAGTTTCACAGATTTTCCGGCAGATGATGCTTATGCAAAACGCGGATATGAACGATGAGACGCGCGAGTATCAGATCGACAGAATCACGTTTGGTTATACCAGAATTTATGATCCGGCTGTTGACAGCCGAAGCGGCGTGCTCGTGCCGGCGTGGGACTTTTTCGGAAGCTATCGCGTGAAAGCTGAGCATGAGGGGGAGAGTGCGGAATATATAAGAGATTCAGCCGATATGAGCCATCTTACGATTAATGCCATTGACGGAAGCGTCATAGACCGCAGCCTGGGCTACTGACAGAGAAAATAAGGCAGCGGACAAATCTTAACAAAATCTGACAATTTTTTTACAATATCCTCCGATGCATTTACGCGGAAAACGTGGAATGATAATATAAAAATATGAAATACTTATCATGTAAAAGCGTTTTTCGGGGAAAAGGAGAGACATATGAAGAAGAGGACGAAGATACTGACAGCCATCTGCGCGGCGGCAGTGCTGATCGCCGCCGGGGCATACGGCGGGACGGCATATTATTACAGCAGGCATTTTTACAAAAATACGAAGATCAACGGACTGGACTGCAGCGGTAAGACGGCAGAACAGGTCAAGGAGCGGCTGGAGGGACAGATCGGCAGCTACCGCCTGGAGGTTGTGGCGCAGGACGGCGCCGGAGAGTACCTGACAGCCTCTCAGGTGGGACTCTCCTACGCGGATGACCGTGCGGTGGACAGGCTTTTAAAGGAGCAGGATGCGCTGCTGTGGGTTTTTAAGCAGGGAAAAGAAAGAGAGCATACGTTAAAGCTTCCGTCTTCTTACAGCGTGGAGAAGGTACGCGCCGCTGTGGACGGCCTTTCCTGTATGCAGAATATGACCGCTCCTCAGGATGCGCGGATGCAGGACAATCCAGACGGCTTTGGCTGCACGATCGTTCCCGAGATTATGGGCAGCCAGCTTGACGGTGAGGCAGTTGAGAAAGCGCTGTGCGAGGCGCTTAATACGAGGGAGGAACGCGTATCGCTTGAGGAGACGGGCTGTTACGTGCGCCCGCAGGTGCTGCAGGATAATCCGGAGCTTGTCGCTGCGGCAAATGCCGTCAACGAGGAGGCGTCGCGCATTCTCTCCCCGCAGATCACGATGCAGATCGGAAGCGCAGCCGAGACGATCACGCAGGATATGCTGAAAACATGGGTATACAGGGATGAGGCAGGGCACTATCAGTATAACCGGGAGCTCGTAAATTCCTGGGTTGACCAGGTGGCAGACGGCTATGATTCCTATGGAGCCAGGCGGCCGTTTACAACGTCGCTTGGGAACACGGTAAATGTCGTGTATAAGACGTACGGCTGGCAGATGAACCGCGATGCCACCAAGGAGCTCGTCTGGGAGAAGTTAAATGCTGCTGCGTCCGAGACAATTGAGCCTGTCTACGCTCAGACGGGCAAGAACAGAAACGGCAATCCGGATCTGGGCGACAACTATGTGGAGATCAGCATTGCAAACCAGCGTATGTGGTACTATAAGGACGGAAAGCTTCTTGTGGATACGCCGATTGTCAGCGGCTGCGTCGCAAATGGTCATTCAACTCCCTCCGGCGGCGTCTGGAAGATTAATTACAAGGCCAGCCCCTACGTTATGAAGGGCGAAATCATGGCAAACGGAGAGCGTGAGTACGAGACGCCGTGTGATTACTGGCTGCCGTTTAACGGCGGCATCGGCATCCACGACCTGGCGTCGAGAAAAGCGTTCGGCGGCACCATATACAAGACGAACGGCTCGCACGGCTGCATTAACACGCCGTATGACAAGGTACAGACCATCTATCGAAATATCACAGCGGGAACTCCGGTCGTTGTATGGTAAGGGAAAAAGTTAAGGGGCTGTGAAAAAAAGCATAGCCTAAAAACAAAGAAGGACCATGGGTTAAAAATAAGCCCAAGGTCCTTCTTTTGTGTTAAAATTAACTTGCGATGATAATTATTAACAAGTCTAATTCTAACG
>CALWSC010000071.1 GCA_944384105.1 uncultured Lachnospiraceae bacterium
GGATGAAGAAACATACGGGAAGTCAGTAAATACAAGACAAAGAATGAGCCAGTAGTCGGTATTTTCTTCCCCGCTTTCCTGCCTTTCTTATAACTATTCCTCCTGCAATCATTACAGCAACCACTCCTGCAACGCCATAAATCCACCATGAATTTTGTGATTTTTCTTCATTTGCCGAGGCAATTGTATCCATGTTTCCTTCCAATCCAGATGTATTAACTGCCATTTCACTATTTTCCGAAACAATATCTATCATTGTTCCGAAACCAAAGAGTGTTTCCGGCTCAATCCTGTCTGTCCCTCTTTCCTTAACATTCTGTATCCAAACATTCGTGTGAAAAGGAATTACATATTTCTCTTCGCCATGTACTATAATTGCCATCAAGCCGTCAAATCCAGAGGAATGCTCTGCAAAATATACATCAGACTCTTCCAGAGGAATTCCTTCTGTATTCATTTTCTCTGTAATTATCTGTTGATATTCTACTGGTCTATCCATCATATGTATTGATCCAAGTCCCATATTTTCATCGTTTTCTTTCCTTTTGCCGATAGAAACCATGGCTGTTTCACCACAATAATATACTGGTACTTTCCACTCATAACGAGCCCGCTGAAGCTTATCTCGTATCTCATCTCCTGTGATATCAGCATCCTCAAAAATATCTGTATGCGTATAACTTTAACAGCTTTTTCAAACTCAAAATTATCTGCTGTTATCTTGCTATTACTCACACTTCCTGAGACATTCGAAGAATCCGAACTAGTTATTTCTGATGGTTCATTTTCTACAGATCCGCTAATATTATTCGAAGAATTTCTCTGTGCTCCAGCATTTTTTATACAAGTGCGCAGCCGGCAGGAAATATTCCTTGGCTTTCTCGTTCTCACAGACAATTCTGATATATCAAAGTATTCTTTTATACAGCACCTCCGCTATTTCTTTATACGATCATATAGAACTTTCGTTCTAACACCAAGACGAAAAATACGCCAAGGCAATACAGAAGTCACCTTAGCGTATCTTGCAGACGCTTCTATCCCTGAATAGAAGTGCCTTCCTCACCTTCCGGTTTTATTATGCTTCTCTGACTTTTATTATCAACAAAAAAGTCAAGATGAGCACCAACCCATCCTGACTTAAAAAGTTATTATAAACAAGAAAATAATTTAGAAAAGTAACACCATAATTATGATACACCATTAACCGGAATCTGTCAATGTTTTTCAGTAATTAAGTGTTCACACTTTCTCTTGATATACTTCCAACAATATATGAGGCACCTGTATGATCTCCAGATGCCTCACTCCAAACTGACGGTTCCCTATGTTTCTAAATGAGTTTCTTCCTATTT
Organism: uncultured Lachnospiraceae bacterium; assembly: GCA_944384105.1. GTDB lineage: Bacteria > Bacillota > Clostridia > Lachnospirales > Lachnospiraceae > Egerieimonas_A. The sequence goes on from CALWSC010000071.1 coordinate 1,356, forward strand.
ATATTGTGCATTAATATAGTTCACAAGACCCTCTGCCTTGATAATCTTCTGCATGAACTCCGGAAATGCCTGTCCTTTGTATTCCGTGCCCTTTGTCTTATCATAAATCATACCGCTGTCGAAGTCGACCTCAACCTCATCTCCTGCCTCGATCGCTTTTGCAGCCTCCGGGCACTCGATGATCGGAAGACCGATGTTGATCGCATTGCGGTAGAAAATACGGGCAAATGTCTCAGCGATAACACAGCTTACGCCTGCTGCCTTGATCGCAATCGGGGCATGTTCGCGGGAGGAGCCGCAGCCGAAATTCTTATTCGCTACGATAATATCGCCCTTCTTCACTTTATTTACAAAATCCTTGTCAATATCCTCCATGCAGTGTACGGCAAGCTCCTTAGGGTCGGAAGAATTCAGATATCTTGCCGGGATGATTACGTCTGTGTCTACGTTGTCGCCGAATTTAAAAACTGTTCCGTTTGCTTTCATCGCTTTTTCCTCCTATAAACCAAGCTCTTCAGGTCCGCTGATCTTTCCTGTCACTGCACTTGCTGCGGCCACTGCCGGGCTTGCCAGGTAAACCTCGGAATCTACATGTCCCATACGGCCTACAAAATTGCGGTTTGTCGTGGAGATGCAGCGCTCTCCTTCCGCCAGAATACCCATATATCCTCCCAGGCACGGTCCGCAGGTAGGAGTGCTGACAACGGCGCCTGCCTCAATGAAGATTCTCAGCAGTCCCTCATCCATTGCCTGCAGATAGATGCTCTGCGTCGCCGGAATCACAATGCAGCGCACGCCCTTTTTCACCTTGCGTCCCTTCAAGATCTCAGCTGCAATGCGCAGGTCATCAATTCTGCCGTTTGTGCAGGAACCGATCACCGCCTGGTCGATTACTACATCCTCTGTGATCTCATCAAGCGTCTTAGTATTCTCCGGAAGATGCGGGAATGCAACCGTCGGCTTTAATGTACTTAAATCAATCGTATACTCCTCGTCATATACCGCATCCTCATCCGCCTCGTAAATCTTATAGGCTCTTCTGGAATGCGCCTTCATATACGCCTCAGCAACCTCATCGACCGGGAAAATACCATTCTTTCCGCCTGCCTCGATCGCCATGTTTGCAATCGTAAAGCGATCGTCCATGGACAGATGCTGAATTCCTTCACCTGCGAACTCCATGGAGCGGTATAATGCTCCATCCACGCCGATCATTCCGATGATATGCAGGATAACATCCTTCCCGCTCACCCATTTTGCCGGCTTTCCGACAAGATTAAACTTTATTGCGGACGGTACCTTAAACCATGCCTTTCCGGTAGCCATGCCGGCAGCCATATCTGTGCTTCCTACGCCTGTGGAAAACGCTCCAAGGGCTCCGTATGTACAGGTATGAGAATCCGCTCCGATAATCACGTCTCCCGCAACAGTCAGACCTTTCTCCGGCAGAAGCGCATGCTCGATACCCATCTCTCCTACATCAAAATAATTGGTGATATCATGCTTACAGGCAAATTCGCGGACACATTTGCAGTGTTCTGCGGACTTTATATCCTTATTCGGGATAAAGTGATCCATAACAAGCGCCACCTTATCCTTGTTAAATACAGTATCTACGGTCATCTTATCCATCTCATGAATCGCAACCGGCGATGTAATATCATTTCCCAGCACCAGATCCAGATTTGCCTCAATCAGCTGTCCGGCTTCCACCTTGTCAAGCCCCGCTGCAGCGGCAAGAATCTTCTGCGTCATTGTCATTCCCATGATAGTTTCCTCCTCCAAATTTTCTGATCTAGATGTATTTTAGCACAAGTTCTGGTATAATGGAAATACATATAATGAATATTTAATATAATCTGACGTTATGACATGGCAGAGAAATCCATGACATCACCAGAGTTCGCAGAGGAGGAAACATACATGCAGGAAAACCTGTCGCTTTATCATATTTTTTACACCGTGGCACGCACGGGAAATATTTCCGGTGCAGCAAAGGAGCTGTTCATCAGCCAGCCGGCCATCAGCAAGTCCATCCGCAGGCTGGAGGAAAACCTGAACACGGTTCTCTTTCTGAGAGGTTCCCGCGGCGTCACACTCACCCGGGACGGAGAGCTGCTGTATGAGCACGTGCGTAACGCCTTTGCTTCGCTCTCCCTGGGAGAACAGCTTCTGGCGCACAACCATGAACTCGGCATCTCGCAGCTGCGCATCGGCGCGAGCACAACGCTGAGTAAATATGTATTGCTGCCGCGTCTCAAGGATTTTATCCGGAATCATCCAAATGTCCGCGTAACCATCACCTGCCAGTCTACCTACCGCACGCTCGAGCTTCTGGAGGAACAGAAAATCGACGTCGGGCTCGTCGGAAGACCCAAAGGTATGCGCGGCTGCCGTTTTCTTCCGATACAGACAATTCAGGATACGTTCGCCGCATCTCCCACCTACCTGGAGCATCTGTTTGTGAGGACTTCCCCTGAGCATCTGTTGGAAGCCGCAACTTTTATGCTCATGGACGAAGAAAATATCACCCGGCAGTATGTAAACAGCCAGCTCCGTGATCACCGCATCGAACTTGCCAATACGCTTGAAGTCTCAACCATGGATCTGCTGATCGAATTTGCCCGTATCGGTCTGGGAATCGGCTGTGTCATCCGCGATTTCGTGCTCAGCGATCTTAAAAACGGCGCGCTTCAGGAGGTGGATACGGGAATTGTATTTCCCAAGCGCGAGATTGGCGTCGTATACCGCAGGGAACAGCAGTCCCTCCCTGTCGTTCAGAACTTTCTCGGAGCAATCGTCGGATAAAAAAGCCGCCGCACCATGCAGTATATATCATGATGCGGCGGCGCCGATTTATCGTATAAAATTAGTTGTCCAGCAGCTTGCTCTCATTATTCCAGCTGTACAGCTTACGAAGCTCTGCTCCGACTTCCTCCAGCTGCTGCTCTGCCTCTGCTCTTCTCATAGCAAGGAAGTGCGTGCAGCCTACCTGATGCTCTAGCGGCCAGTCTTGTGCGAAAGTTCCGTCCTGGATATCCTTTAAGATCTGCTTCATCGCCTTCTTCGTCTCGTCTGTTACGATCTTCGGGCCAGTGATGTAATCACCATATTCAGCAGTGTTGGAAATGGAGTATCTCATTCCTGCAAAACCGCTCTGGTAGATCAGGTCTACGATCAGCTTCATCTCATGTACGCACTCAAAGTATGCATTCTCCGGAGCATATCCAGCCTCAACAAGCGTCTCAAATCCCGCTTTCATCAGCGCGCATACGCCGCCGCACAGAACTGCCTGCTCACCGAAGAGGTCTGTCTCAGTCTCAACCTTGAAGGTTGTCTCCAGAACACCTGCTCTTGCTCCGCCGAGCGCCTGAGCATATGCAAGTGCCATATCGAGAGCCTTACCAGTGTAATCCTGCTCTACTGCCACGAGGCACGGAGTTCCTCTTCCGATCTGATACTCGCTTCTTACAGTGTGACCCGGAGCCTTCGGAGCGATCATAGTTACATCGACATTCTTCGGCGGCTTGATCTGTCCGAAATGAATTGCAAAGCCGTGTGCGAACATCAGCATGTTGCCTTCCTCCAGATTCGGCTCGATGGACTCTTTGTACATCTTTGCCTGCTTCTCATCATTGATCAGAATCATAATGATATCAGCCTGCTTTGCAGCCTCAGCAGCGGTATATACCTTGAATCCCTGTGCCTCAGCCTTTGCCCAGGACTTGCTTCCCTCATATAATCCAACGATTACGTTGCATCCGGAATCTCTCAGGTTCTGTGCATGTGCATGTCCCTGGCTGCCGTAGCCGATAATCGCTATCGTCTTTCCCTCCAGTAAGTCAATGTTGCAGTCTTCCTGGTAATAAATTTTTACTGCCATAATTCTTGTCCTCCAATTTGTAAAATTTTCGCCTCCAACCGGTAAACGGCCGGCTGCGATATATGATGTTAGGGGTCTGCCTGTATGTACCAGGTATTTCCTCTAGCGTGCTATAAATAATAGACGTCCTGGGTACCTCTTGAGAGTCCCGTCAGTCCTGTCCGCGCGAGCTCCAGTATCTCATGTCCCTCGTCGAGCAATTTGATGAATGCTTCCAGCTTTGACTTCGTTCCGGTCAGCTCCACGATCATGGACTCTGTGCCGATATCGATGATCTTCGCGCGGAAAATATCTGCGATCGAAATCACTGCCTGGCGTTCCTCCGGGGTCGTGCGCACCTTCACGAGAATCAGCTCTCGGTTCACGCTCTCCTCTGGCTCCAGAACCTTGATTGTACGAACATCCACAAGCTTCTCAAGCTGCTTTGTGATCTGTTCGAGCACCAGGTCGTCACCGCTGCACACTACGGTCATGCGTGAAAATCTCGGATCTGCAGTCGGTCCCGCCGTAAGGCTCTCAATACTGTATCCCCTCCGGCTGAACAGCCCTGAAATCCGGCTCAGCACACCTGCCGTATTGTCTACAAGCAAAGATAAAATTCTCTTATTCATACGCTTACCTGCTTTCCCGTGTAACTCATTCTAGCAGGTGCGGCATGTTCTGCCGCAACCAACTTATCGTTTATTCTAGCAACTCTTTTTTGCTTTGTCAACGTTTTACACAAATTTTTTAGTATAAATCAAATATGGGCGCAATATTTTCGCCTCTCCCACGAAAAATCTGCGCCCGGCAAATCTTTAATTTTCCTTTGTTTTCAGCGGATTCCAGCATCCCGAACGGTAGAAACACCAGGACAGCCCCGTTCCCAGCACCCAGCCTATCGGCCAGGACAGCCATATACCCGTTGTCCCAAGCGGCATGGCCAGAAGAAAAGAAATCGCCACGCGCAGAATCAGATCCGAAAAGGTAGATATCATGAACTGCACCATCGATCCGGCGCCGCGCAGCACGCCGTCGGCTATCAGCTTGATGGAAATAATGAAATAAAACGGCGTTACAATCTTTAAAAATTCCACGCCTACATTCAGCGCCTCGGCGCTGCTCTCATCCATAAACAGGAGTGTCATCTGTCTTCCCAACAGGAAAAATGCGGCGAAAAAGGGAATACATACCACGACTGCCAGCTTCAGCCCTGCGCGGAATCCCTCCCGCACACGCTCGGGAAGGCCTGCGCCTATATTCTGGGCGGTAAAATTTGAAATTCCGTTTCCAAGCGTCGTGATACTTGTAATTGTAAAGGTATTCAGCTTGATCGCTGCGGAATATCCGGCTATCACCGACGAGCCGAAACTGTTGACCAACCCCTGTATAAAGATGTTGCCGACGGATATAAAACTTTGCTGCAGAATACTAGGAACCGCAATCCTTCCGATCTTTCCAAGCATCCTCACGGAAAACAGTTCAGGTTTCCCGACAGTGTGAATCTGGCGCAGCTTAAAGACCACCGCAAACAGGGCAAGAACACAGGCAATACCCTGAGCAATAAACGTCGCCCAGCCGACGCCGGCAACCCCCCAGTGAAATACACAGACAAACAGCATATCCAGAAATACATTTCCTACCGAGGAACCGATCAGAAAGTAAAGCGGCGTCCTGGAATCTCCCAGTGCGGTAAAAACACCTGTGGCGACATTATAGAGATATACAAACGCAAAGCCTCCGATATAAATTCTCAGATAAAGCGCACCGTCGGAAAAAATATTCTCCGGAGTCTGAATCATAATCATAAGCGCGCGGCTTCCAAGCAGTCCGGCGGCTGTCAGGATGACCGAGAGTACCAGCGCAGCCAGCAGCGTGGTTGTGACCGCAGTCTTCATCTTCTCATAGCTCTTTGCGCCGAAGAGTTGAGCAATGATCACAGAGCATCCGATATTACTGCCAACAGCAATCGCCATAAAAATCATTGTGATCGGATAGGACGCTCCTACAGCAGCCAGCGCATCCTCTCCCGCAAATTTTCCGGCGATTACGCTGTCCGCAATGCTGTACAGCTGCTGAAAAATCACGCTTATAAACATGGGTATGGAAAACCTCCAGAGCACAGCAGACGGTTTCCCTACGGTTAAATCCTTTGCCATTTTCATTCCTCTTCTCTTTGTATTACTTTGCTCTGGGTATTATAAACCCAAAATGCGGCCCGCCGCAAGCCTTTTTGTTTAAGCAGAGAGGCAGTCTGTGCATACGGTGCTTTACATGGAATTTTTTTTGTGATATGATTACAGAGATTTGTGGGTTAGGGGATCTTTTTGAGATTTGCGGGCTGCCGTCGGGCAGCCCGTTTTTTACGCTTTACTCTGATAATCTGTTATCAGATTTCAGACTCTCCTGCCCTGCACCAACAGAACGAAATGGAGGTCGTCTTTTATGCACCAAACAAAGAAACATCTCATCAACCTGCTGCTTATCCTGTTCGGAAACACCGTCTATGCACTGGCAGTTTCCATGTTCATCCTTCCGGGCGGACTGATCACCGGAGGCACTACCGGACTTGCAATCAGCGCCCAGCACTGGTTCTTTGTTCCTATCTCAGGATTTGTATTCTGCTTTAATCTGGTTATGTTCCTTCTGGGAGCCTTTGTGCTCGGCAAAGCATTTGCTCTGTCCACACTGGTTAGTACCTTCTATTATCCTGTCATTCTCGGAGTTCTGGAGAACATTCCCGGTCTCGGGAACTTTACCGATGATCCGATGCTCGCGACCGTGTGCGGCGGACTGATGATCGGCTTTGCCATCGGGATCGTGATCCGTGCCGGAGCTTCCACCGGAGGCATGGACATTCCGCCCCTTGTGCTCCATAAAAAGTTCGGGCTCCCGGTCTCTGTCATGCTGTATGTCTTTGACGTGACGATCCTGCTCCTGCAGATGATATTCTCCAACAAGGAACAGATTCTCTATGGTATTCTGCTTGTGCTGATCTACACCGTGGTTCTCGATAAAATTTTACTCATGGGAACCTCTCAGACCCAGGTAAAAATTATCAGCACGAAGTACAAGGAAATCAGCGCGGAGATTATCCGGGTACTCGACCGCAGCACAACGCTGATCCATGCGCAGACCGGATATATGGGACAGGAGCAGCTTATGGTGCTTACCGTTGTATCCAATCGTGAGCTGCCGGCTTTAAATCAGCTTGTCACGCGCATCGATCCGCAGGCATTTATGATCATCGGCAGGGTAAACGAGGTCAGGGGACACGGATTTACCCTTCAGAAAATATACAGAGACGGCAAAAGGGAAGGGCGTTGACACGTCCTTCCCTTACCGTTAAACGCTTATATAAACAAAATATGCAGATTTCCTCGGCTGTCTCTTGTGATCTCCGCGTCTACCTGGTAAATCCTGGCAATCATATCCGAAGTCAGTACCTCTGCCGGCGATCCGGCAGCAGTGATCTGTCCGTTCTTCATGACGTAGATTCTGTCACAAAATGCCGCCGCAATGTTCAGATCATGTATCGCTGAGACAACTGTCACGCCAAGATTTCGGACAATCTTCATAATCTGAAGCTGGTGCGTTATGTCCAGATGATTCGTCGGCTCGTCCAGAACGAGGCACGGCGTCCTCTGTGCGAGGGCGCGCGCCAGGATCACACGCTGCTGCTCTCCTCCGGAGAGTGTTGAAAAACTCCGATCTGCAAACTCTGCCATTCCCACAGTCTCCAGACATTCCTGCACAATCCGATAATCCTGTGCATGATCTCTCTCCAATGCTTTCTTATGCGGGGCACGCCCCATAAGGACCACCTCGCGAACAGAGAAATCAAAATTATAATAATTGTGCTGCGCCACTACAGCCACACGGCGCGCGGACTCCTTTACCGGAAGGCTTCTGAGTTCTTCATCTCCCAGCCATACACAGCCGCTGTCTGGCTTTAACACACGGTAAATACATTTCAACAGCGTAGATTTTCCGCTTCCATTCGGACCGATAATCCCGACAAACTCTTTATCGTGAATCTCTACGCCAAGCCCTTTCAGGATCTCGGTGCTTCCGTAAGAGAGCCTGATATTATCCGTCTTTATGTTCATTCTCCCGCACCTCCAAAGCCATAGCGCCTGCGTACCATCAGATAAATGAAGCAGGGGGCGCCGATCATGGACACCAGGATTCCCACCGGCATCTCCGCATTTTTCAGAATAATGCGGCTTAAAACGTCTGCCCAGATCAGGAAGCTCGCGCCCAGAAGCGCAGCGAGCGGAATCAGATGCCTGTGGTCCGTGCCAAAAATCATGCGGATCACATGCGGAATCACAAGCCCCACAAATCCAATCACGCCTGCGCAGTATACCGCGAAACCAATCATAACGGACGACAGTGTCAGATAAATCAGCCGGACTTTGTGAAGATCTGTGCCCAGCGTCACAGACGTTTCATCCCCGAGCAGCATCAAATTGAGGCTGCGAAACTGTGTCCAGAACAGCAGTGTCCCGATCACGATAACAGGAAGGATCACGCGGTTATCCTCCCATGTCGCCGCGGAAAGATTTCCCATCGTCCAGCGCGCGACCTCCGCAGCACCGTTTTTATCATTGACAATATAGATTGCAAAGCTGGAGAATGCCGAACATACCGCATTGACCGCCATACCGGCAAGTATCAGCTTACCCGCATTTGCTCTTCCTCCCACGCTGGCGATCCCCATAACGGCAAAAGATGTCAGCAGGGCTCCAATAAACGCCATAATCCCAACAAAATTACTTCCAAAGAATGTTCCTACCCCCAGCATAATTGCAAGCGTAGCTCCCAGAGAAGCCCCGGAAGAAATTCCAAGGATATACGGATCTGCCAGAGGGTTCTTGACTATTGCCTGCATGACGACGCCGCAGACAGAGAGCCCCATGCCGACGGCAAGGGCTAAAACGACCCTCGGAAACCGGATCAGCCATACGACATCATGGACAGCCCCCTGACCATAGTCAGAAAGACTGTCCACATGAAACAGCTCGAATGCCACAACGCTGTATACTTCCTTTAAGGAGATATCGGCATTGCCGAATGTGATGGACGCCAGCACGGAAAAGACCAAGAACACCAGAAGAACAGTGAACGCTACTGCGAACAGAGCGCTTCCCGCCATTTGACTTTTGTTATTTTCAATGCTTTTTCTCATCTTTGCATACTCCCTATTTTTCCAGATTCAGCTCCGGGTACAGACCATTGGCAAACGTAACGATTCCATCCTGCGTGCGGGTTGCGCTCGCATACATCTCGCTTAACATGATCGGAACAACCCTTGCGTTCTTTACCGCATCTAGGCTCGCAAACGCCTCGTCGCCAGTTATTTTCTGTAAGTTTGTCTCGCGTACCTTATCCGGGTCATCTCCGGTATATGGCATATATACGACAAAAATTACATCCGGATTTGCATTTATGATATCCTCTTTTCCGAGCGTGGAGGCATCCGGGTTTGCCAATACCGCGCCAAGCTGCGTTACCATATCTCCTCCCAGCGTTGTCGCTCCGTAGTTGGTAACAGAATCACCAAGGAATTCCACGATCAGAGCCCTGGGCTTCTCCGTCTGGTTCTTCGTCTGATCCAGAACACTGCTGATCGTATCCTGCATCTCGCTCACGATCGCCTCAGCCTTATCCTGTACGTCAAAAATCTTACCGATATTCAGGATATCGTTATACTCGTTATCCAGCGTCTTATGATACGTCTCCCCGCTCTTATGCGTATTGGTGTTAATATATGTATTGACGCCTTTGTCCACCCATCCTGCGGCATCGCCCAGCGTCTTGTCGCCGAAGAGAGACCCCCAGGAAAAAATCATATCCGGCTCAAGCATCGTTACCGTTTCAAGAGACGGTGTAAACTCATCCAGATAGTTGATTTTGCTGAATCCTTCCTTCTGGTCATCCGGTACTTCATTATCCAGTCCTGCAGCGGCCGCAATGTGATCTTCCAGTCCGAGAGCCAGAAGCGTCTCTATGGAACCCTGATATACAGCGAGCACCTTCCTGGGCGCCTCCTCGTATACAGTAGTAAGTTCTGCCCCCTGGGAGTCATACGTGGTAACAGTCAGCGGATACTCCGTCTTTTTTGCAGACTCCGTCTCCTCCGGGACATTATCCGCCGCCTGCTCCTGTGCATCGTCCGCCTGATTATCCTCTTTGATGCTCTCTGCGCTCTTTCTGTCCGCATCGCTGCTGTTGTTCCCATCCGAACCGCATGCCGCCATGCCTGCTGTCATTCCCGCCGCCAAAAGCAGGGCGGCGATTCTCTTTGCAACTGTTTTGTTTCTCATTTTCTGCTCTCCTCTTTCTCCTTATTCTGATCCGAGGAATTACACTGCCTTAAAGCAAAAAATCTGCTTTCTCATTGAAAACAGATCTATTGGAAACAGGCATCCTGACTATGCACGATGCTGTTTCGATGATTGCTTTCTTCGGAAGCCTCATCCCTTACCCGTTTCAGGCAGGTCTCCTGACTTGCGGATCATAACCAGTGCTTCCGCCTTCTCACGACTTTTGCCGCAATGACATTCCTGAAGCATGATTCCCCGTTTACAGTGGCCGGACCGTCCGGGATTCTCACCCGGTTCCCTCTCACTGTCCTGCGCTGCCCGGCAGCGGGACAGTTCACCTGAAACATTATTCAGTTACATTTTTCATTCTACCATGACTGCTATGCAATTACAAGTTAGTATTCGCAAATTTTATAAGATGCATTCCATTCCGATCTTTTGCGGCTGCAGCCCCATCTTTTCATAGAACCTCTGCGCGGCTGTGTTGCAGCTCCAGACATTCAAAGTGAGATTATAGAAGCCCTCACGACGGGCATAATCCTTCACATGACGATATATAAATTCACCGATCTTTTGTCCCCTCTTACACTCATCAACGCACAGATCATCAATATACAGCGTCCGGATATCGGTAAGAATCGCATCGTTTTCATACTGGATCACTTTGCAGAACGCGTAGCCGAGCACCTCGTCATTCTCGTCAGCCGCGACGAAGATCGGGCGCTTCTCATCGCGGTAAATCTCCTGCAGTTCCTTCTCGCCGTACTTGCGGGAACCTGCTTTAAATAAATCCGGACGTCCCTGCTGATGCACGCGCCCTACCTGATTTAACAGTTCCAGGATACGTTCGGTGTCAGAATCTTTTGCTCTTCTGAATTTCATAATAATCTCTCCTCTTTATAAAATAATGATATAGTTTCCAGGAAACATTTGTCTTCTGTATTACTTGTTTATATTCAGGAAAAAGACGAGTAGGAATCCTTGTAAAAAGCACCAACTCGCCTTATATTTTCCCTTGCTTTATAAAAAATTCCATATTTATCTAGTAGTCCATACTCCAAATGTGACTGCCGGGTTAATGCTATCTCCAGTTAGTAAAATCAATTGCATGATTGTGTTATTTTTCTCCCAAGTATAGATTTGTGAGTCAAATAATTCTCCCCCGCCCGTCTGATTTTTGGTTTCTTTTCCATAGATTTTCGTTAATTTTTTATATTGATTATCAAACCATTGTTTATACTCATCTTGCAAATGGGAAAAATCAAATTTTATGGTTTTTAATTTTCCATCTACAAATTCAAAACTGGCAATCCCGTTATTACCTTCAAAATCAACTGCTTCTTCCGACTGATATACAGAACTTGTTTCAGAACCAATGTCTACTTTTTTAATGTCAAACGGCAATTTTTCCTGAATTATCTCTACAGATGAGTTCCAATCTATATTCATAAATTGAAATTCATCATCTTCTTTGTTCATAAACTGTTCGTATGAAACAGACGATTCTTTTGATGCCTTGCTAAAGCCAAAAACAATGCTTCCAAAAACAATGCCTACCGCGCAAATAATCAATATCAAAATTAATATTTTCCGTTTTTTCATCTTACCAATTGCCCCTCCCCAGCAAAAAAATATGTAACTATTGATTATGATATTCGCATTGGACAAGTATCATATGTTCCTTTATAGCATTTTTTATGAACTTCCCAGCAATAATGAACCCCATATTTTTCTAACACGCTACCACATATTGGACACATAGATGCACCTCTACTCCCTAAGTAGGTAACATAACAGTCTGTTTCTATCAATCCTAAAAGTGCTCGATGATAGCCCTCATCTATAACTGTCCCTTCTTTTGCGCAAACCGTAACACCAAGAGCTGCACACTTCAAGCAATTGGCATATGTTGATATTGCATTGTCTATAGGAACATTTTCTTTAAATACACCTATCTTATCCTCATTATTTGGTGATCGTAAAACTTCATTAATACGACGCTGCTCTTCTTCAGCATATGGTTCTAACCATTTTTCAAAATCGGAATACGCAGATGCGGAAACAGTAATGCAGTTTATAACTGCGAACACAAGTATCAGTAATAAAGTTATTATCTTACTTGATTTTTTCATATAGACCTCCTGTCTTCTATTTATTATTGTAGGATGCACAACAATAAATAGATTTAATTGCTATTGATTTCCATTTTCATATAAAATAAAATATTTTTTCAAGTAAACCATTTGTGTCTCCTCTCTTTCTATAAAAAATAATCAATATATGATTTTATTATATTGTACAATATTCTAGTCTCATTGTCAAATAATTTTCTGATTTTTTTAAATATCGCTCTCAAAAGACCTACTTTTTTAATTAAAAATATGATTAGTTATAAAACTTCAACAAAATAAATAGCGCCCGGAACCTGTCTCCTGGTATCCGGGCACTGTTCTTCTTTGCTTATACGGGGTCGCCTTCGTGTACCTCGTAACCGCATTTTTCACATTTTACATTCTCGATGGATCTGTCCTCCTTTACGAAGACCTCCATAAGCTCCCCGCACTCCGGGCACTTGATTTCCTTCGGAACCGGTGTCCTCTTCTGAGCTTCACATCCGTCTAATACTGCCATGTCTCATTCCTCCTTTTCTGCATTCTGACTTTATTATACTCTTCCTTTCGGGGAACTTCAACGGCAGTTTTCGGGTAATTTTTATCCAATGGGGTATTTTTTCTTTTTCAAAAACAGCCAAAAAGCAGCGCAGGCTGCAAAAGTCCCTGTCAGAAAGGCGATAAAAAGCACATGGCTTTCGGCTGTTTTCTCATTTTTCTGCATGTCTGCCGTCGGCAGTCCGTCGCCCCCGGGGTTGTCCAGACAGATCCAGCCCCTGATGCCGCCGCCGTAATCCGTATAGCCCCAGCGCAGACCGTCTTCTCCGGTGTAGAGATAGCTGAGCTTAGCATTTGCCGGCACACCGGAAATGCGTCCTTTGTACTGCCCGGAATAGGGATATTCCCAGACTGCCGCCTCACGGGAAGTCTCTGTGTCGATCTGCGCCGTATACGGCTGAATCTCAGCTTCGTATTCCTCAAAGAATGCTTTCCCGTCATATGGAAGCTCCAGCGTATCCATACACAGCCAGCCTGTATACCAGTTTCCTCCTTGCGACACCTCTGTCAGTCCCCAGCGCCGGTCATCCCGAAACAGTCCGGCAAGCCATCCCCTCTCCTCCTCTTCGGGCTGCGCATAGGAAATGCGAATTGCATCTCCGGCCTTCAGCACTGTAAGCGTCTCCTCCTCCGGCACGTCATAAAGCTCCTGATCTTCCGTCAGAATGTACACTCTGTCTTCCCGGACAAATTTCTCCCAGTGTTCTCTGTAATAACGGTTATCCGGTTCTCTGTCTTCGGCAGCAGATGCACCGGCGGGCATAGCGATGATGCATATAACCGCCAAAAGCGCCTGAATCCAAAAACGCACTGCCCTTTTTTTCATGAAATTTCTCCGAAAATCTTGTCCGCAGCAAGGCGGTACGCGGGAGTCGGAACATGGTACTTCTCACCCAAACGTATCACTTCCCGAATCAGCCCGTCTGCCTCTGACTGCCGGCCTTCGCGCAGATCCCGCTGCATGGAAGTTGTAGCTACCGGATCGAGATCGTCCAGAATCTTTAAATTCACTTTCACCATATCTTCCCCGAAATCAATTCCCATAGCCTTTGCCAGCGCCTCTATCTCGCGGATCAGAGTACAGAAAAATTCTCTTTCTTTTCCCTCCCTCTGTACTACGCCTGCTGAGACGTTAAAATAAACACCGCAGGCGCCGATGGGCGATACATAGGAAAACTTACGCAGAGCATCCCTGCGGATATTGTCTGAGAGAACCGCGCGGATACCGCATGCCTCCAGATCATCCGCAATCTCTCTGAGCTCCGGGCGATACTCCTCCGGCTTTCTGACGCCGAATACCACGCGGAAAATCTCTCCGTGCATGAAGATCGTACCGGGTTCCTTAATATTCGCGGACACATAGACACATCCGTCGGTCACAAGGATTTCAGGGAGTTCACGCTGCAGCATACCCCCTGTTCCATAGATATTTAAGATCGGTATCACTATCGTCCGCTCGTGGGAAATCTTTTTAATAAACGGCACGGTGTCTGCAAGAGAATATCCTTTCACGCAGACGAAAATCACATCCGCCTTCCCGGCGCAGTGCTCCATATCCTCCGCTTTTACCGGATAAATGGTTCTGTCTCTTCCAAATGTGGTCTGAAGGTGCAGTCCCCTTTCCCTGATCCTGTTCAGATGTTCTCCCCGCGCGATCACAGTGACGTCTTTTCCTCCCTCGGCAAGGTATGCGCACAGAGGGCCGCCTGTTCCTCCGGCTCCTATCACAACGTATTTCATATTCTTTCCTCCTTTACAAACATCAGCGCAAATCCGGCAGCCAGCAGAGCCGCTGCAATCCAGATCGCACGTTCTCCCAAATGAATGGCCGAAACCGCTCCCCATGCCGCTCCCACTGCAAAAATCAAAATAACCGTAAAGTAATGGATGCTCTTTCTCTTCTCCTCGTTTTCCCCTGTAACATGATATCTGCACAGCAGCTCTGCGGCGCTTCTCATATTTCCTATACACATGGTCGTAGCGCTCGGCAGCCCGCCGAATCTGCGGAATCCAGCCACCTGCATGGCGCAGGCGAATGACATCATTGCATTTGCCGCCATATTCAATCCCTGAGGAAGAAATCCGGCGGTTACCAAAAGCGCCATCTCCGCCAGGAGCACAAGCTGGCGCCAATGCAGCCGGCCGCCTTCCTTCCAGCGGACATGTATACGCTCCGCCAGATAGACGCCCAGAAAGAAAGCCGCAAGCGGCACGGCATACCGGAGCACAACATCCCAGTTTCTCTCTGCCAGATTCTGCCCGAGCAGCACGATATTTCCGGTCTGCGCGTTCGCAAAAACCTTGCCGCGGCAGTTATAGGAATAGGCATCCTGAAAGCCTCCGGCAAGTGTCAGAAGCACCGCCATGATCATGGACTCGGACATCTGTCCTCTTTGATTTTTCATAAGCCTCCTCATCCTCTCTTCTCTTTACAGTATTCGGGCATCTTACCGGTCCCCGCTTTTATCCTGCCGGGTCACCGACTTTTCCCCTACCATGCTGCGCAGTGTTCCCACCAGTTTTGCAAAGTATCTGCACACCGGCTCGATCAGAAGCCCTGATATGTACTGCGCTTCCTCAATATACGCTCCTGCTGCATGTGCCGACAGCGCTACGGCTCCATAACCGAGGCAGAGAATCAACAGCTTATACAGTCCTGCCAGAAATTTGTCTCTCTGGAAGCCTTCTTTCCATGTCCCGTATCCTGTACCCATAAGCTGATTTGCCACAAGCAAAAGCAGCAGAACCAAAAACAGCTTTATACACATGAAAAGCCCTCTCCCGTTTTTTTTATTCTATGCCGGGAGACGGCTTTTTGTTACAATACCGGATTTTCAGGAGCCGATCAGCCTGCGGATGATGCAGAGAACAGCTCCCGCAACACTGCACTTCAAAATCAGATCGCTGCTTGTCATAATTCCAAGAATCCACTGCAGAGCGCCCAGAAAAATCTCCGGCTTTACCGGGATAATAGTTGCGCCTACCATGGAAAACATTGCGAGCACTCCAAAGATCAAAAATGCCAGCAGACCCCGCCCCGTATCGTAGCTTCTGAGCTTCCTTCCATCTCCTGCCTTGCGGGTGCTCAGCGTCCACGCCGCAGAGACTGCGCCCAGTCCGAGAAGACCGGCTGAGAGTATCAAATAAAGCGCCAGCGCCCAATTATGCTCTGAGAGAATCGAGGAAATGCTGCCGAGCGAACGCGCGCCCGACCAGAAATTTCTGGCAAGAAGCGCAATAATCACAAGGAATAAAATTCCTGACACAATTCTCATCACCAATCCGGCGAGTCCCAGCACGCCTCTTCCCGCTTTTCCGGCGGCAGACGGTACGGATGGCATTGAGAATCCTTTCTTTTTGCGGCGCTTTACCTTTGTCCTAGTTCTTGTCTTTACCGTTGTCTGGCGAACCTTCTGGACCTGCCTTTTCCGTTCGGGAGTCCTGCGTCTGCTGTATAACTCTTCATCGTCGTCTTCGTCCTCGTCATCTTCATAAAGGTCATATCTATCTTCATCCTCATCCGCATCCCAGACGCGCCTGCTGTCATACCGGCGTTCATCCGCCCTCCGGTACGTATCCTCCGGATAAGAATCTGATGCCCTGCCCTGATTCTTCAGAAACTCGTCCACGGATCTCTCCAGGTTTTCTGCAATCTTATCTTCTCTACTACTCATAAAATGTCCTTCCCGCGAATAAATATTCTCCGCTCAAATCACGGGCTTATTATAGCACATGCTGCCAGGTTATGCAAAAGAACTGTCTTACGAATTTATGAAGATTTTCCTAAGAGATCCTGTCTGCTTGATGCGGATTCTTTCTCCCGTCCGGGATTGCTCAGGCAGATTCGCGGAATTTCCGGGGGTGTTCCGGCAGAATTTTCGGTAATTCTGCTGAAAAGCTATACTGTCTGCCTCTTCAAATACCGTCTTCCTGTAAAAACTGCCAACAGCGCGATAACCGCCAGATACAAGACGGGCAGATACTGGTATGCCGGAAAATGCAGGCCGCAGATGGTCAGCAGGCAGTAGGAAAACAGGGAGCGGCCGGTTCCGTATACGCCGGGGATTGCGTTCAACGCTGTGGCGAGAAGGCGGTTTTGAGGTTCTGTCATTACGAGCATCACGGGAAGAAATGCGAGAAGCAGACCGAAAACAGCCGGCCCGAAGGAACTGCCGGCAGCGGCAGACAGAGCCATCACAATGGCTCCCGTCGCCATACCGGATAGAATCCCCGCTGTAGTCAGAAGCAGCAATACCTTTGCAATGTTCAGAGGATATGGAACCTCTGAGAATACAGGAAGCGTCTGTGCAGCGGCAGTGATATCACCTGCTCCGTAAATCAGGATCTGTCCTGCAAGAAAGAGTCCGTAAAAAACAACGGAAGATACCGCCGAGAATGAGAATCCGGTGATCAACTTCGCGGCCCCCGTTTTCAGCCTGCCATTTTCCGAGGTTAGGAGCAGCACGTCTGTATGAAGAGAATATTCCTCCGCAAATGAAGGCGCAAGACAGACCGTCAGCAGCACTGCCATACACATCATACTGAGCGGCATGTAATTTGCAAATCTCTCATATCCCTCATTGTATGCATATGTCCATGGAATCTCCGTCTCATCTGCCAGCCGTTCCATCCAGGAAATCTCCGATTTGCTGAGTCCTTTTTCTTCCCAGGCTGCACGCAGATTCTCCTTCCATGACATATATACGCTGTCTGCCTCCTGCCCTTTCGTCAGTGAGTAAATCACCTCTGTGATCATGGACTTGCTGCTGTTCTTTTTCTCATACTCCAGGTAATTGGACGCAGTGTAGCCCTCCGCAGGACGCAGATATTCCTGCGCACCGATTTCCCGGAAGAATTCTTCCGTAAGCACTGTACCGTTTAATTTTTTTGCTGTTTCCTTTCGGATCGCAATCTCATCCATGTGCGTGCCGACCAGATCGCCCTCCACGTAAATCTTCCCAAACACAGTGCCCGACGCCAGAAATACCAAAAGTACCGGAGTCAAAAAGAGGGCGATCCAGAAGCTCTTGCGCTTAGCCATCTTCTTGTATTCATATCCAATGCCACTTCTCAGATTCACAGCGACTCCTCCTTTCCACTGAAATAATACAGATATAAGTCCTCCAGAGACGATTGCACACAACATGCGCCCTCAAACGGCCGTTTCTCTCCCACCAACCTCAGGAAAATTCCGTCTCTCTCCTCACGGACATTGAGAACCACATAGTTTTGGGCAAGGGCAACAGCTTTTGCCCTGTCCGTCCTGCCCTCCCAGACCTTGTCTGCGATCACGCTGCAGATTTCTTCCGGCTTCCCCTGATGAAGAAAGCCTCCATCCTTCATCAGCAAAATCTCATCTGCAATATATTCCACATCCGATACGATGTGTGTGGAAAGAAGTATGATCCGCCCCGTTTTCATACCGGAAATCATATTTCGAAATGTCACTCTCTCCTTGGGATCCAGCCCTGCCGTAGGCTCGTCAAGAATCAACACAGACGGGTTATTTAAGAGCGCCTGGGCGATTCCCAGTCTCTGCTTCATTCCTCCTGAAAATGTACGGATCTTCTTTCGCGCCGCATCGGAAAGATGCACTGTCTCCAGAAGTTCCTCACTTCTTCGCGCCGCACTGTCTTTCGATAATCCTTTTAAGCCTGCCAGATACATAAGAAATTCTCTCGCTGTAAAATTCGGATAATATCCAAAATTCTGCGGCAGAAATCCAAGCTGCTCCCGATACTCCCTCGCCGAGACCGGAATCCCGTCCAGCAGAATTTCTCCGCTATCCGGTTTTAAGATACCTGCCATCATCCGCATCAGCGTTGTCTTTCCTGCGCCGTTAGCTCCCAGTAGCCCGTATATCCCCGTCATATTCTTCCTCCAGTCTGAGCGCCATCCTCTCCCTCCCTTCACTGTGTATAACGGAAAACGGACAAAAAATGTGCGGCAGAATCAAATTTTTTTCTGCCGCACAAATATATTAGTTACTGTTCTTCTCCTGCCAGTCTTAAAATATCCTGAATTTCCTCAACATCCATATCGAGGTATGCCGAAAGCTCCTCCACGCTGAACTTGATGTCCTCGTCTCCGGCAAGTTCCCGGACAGCGCTTTCGAGACGCCGAACCTTTTCTACAAGGCTCTCGTCCTCAGAGCGCTGCTGCGCCTGCTCCTTCAGCATATCGCGGATGCCTCGGCGAATCTCATCACAGAGCCAGGCGTGACCGTCCTCTCGCGGTGTCCATTCGCCCAATGTTAGGAAGAGATGCATATTCCCCTCCTGGATCATATCTTCCACCAGGACATCCGGTCTTGTGTGAAGCTCCTTTGCTGCGCGTACAACCTCCGGCAGGTAGAACTCCGTAAGGCGCACCCGGGCTGTCTCGTCGCCGGTTCCAAGCCGGTCAAACAGCCCGCTCAGCTCTGATTCCTCCACAGGTGCCACATCCGCAAGACTCTCCTCGTATAGCCTGACATACTCCTCCTCCTCCGGGCTCAGCGGAATCACCTCCTGCTGCTCTGCCACCGGAAGAACTGCGTCCTCTCCATCCAAAGAAATCCCCTGAAGCTTCAGATACTCATAGATATTCTCCATCTGCTCCGGCTTCAGATTCTCCTCTGCAAAAAAATAGTCAATACCCTCCCGGGTAATTTTCTTTCCGTTTGTCCGCGCCAGTCTTAACACATCGCTCAAACGTTCCTGAAATGCCTGTATATCTGCCATAATTTCCTCCCGCTCACATATTTTGATTATTTCTGCTGCGCTGTAAGCTTCGCGCCGCTGTAAAATGTGACCTCCCGGGTAATCTTCTTATACCCGGACTCCCCCGAAAGCTCTGACGCATCATAGCGCACTCTGTATAGCTCTCCGGTATCGCTCAGGAACCATGCCGTCACAGGGATTGCGCGCCCGGTAGGGCTCTTCTCTGCCGGAACCTGCATCTGCACCTTGACGGTCATCTCATCTTCTTCCTGCTCCTTGCCCTGGCGCCTGACGCCCTCAGCATCCAGGAAAACTGGATCCTCCGGCAGAAGCTCTTCCCCGGATGCGGGCTGCAGCGTCTCCTCCAGCGGATTCTGCTCCGTATAAAATGCTTCCGGCTCAGTAGACCATATGCGCCGGCTTACCCTTTTCTCGTCCTTTAAGACTTCTGCCAGCGTCACCCTGGTGCCCGCCACTGCAAAACCGTCCGGAGAGTAGGTATCCTTCTGTTCAAACGTATACGAAGACTGCTCAAAGCAGGCACGAATCTGTTCATTTGCCCAGGTGACGTCCGAGAGACTGTCGTGATACCAGATGAGCGCTCCGATCGCAGCCGCAGCCGCAACGGCAAAGAGTGCTATTCCAACTTTCTTCTTCATAATCAGCTTCCTTCCTATTTCGATGCGCTGACCGGCGGAAGCTCACAGTGATACGCTATGCCTAGCGGTGTGACCAGAAGCGGCTGCACCGGCTTATACACCGGGATTTTAAGGCGCTTCTCAAATACTGCCGTAAAATCTTCAAAGGAGCAGGCTCCTCCCACAACGTACACTGCCGGAACGTCATAGCCGCGCAGGAACTTTTCCGTAATCGCCGCCATTTTGTCCACAACCGCCGTCACAACCGGAAATACTTCCTTCTCCTTGGAGGGGTCCTTCTTCATCTCTTCGGCCTCCTCATAGGAAATCTTATAATGTCCTGCGATAGTAAGTGTCATATGTGTTCCGCCTGTCGCCTCGTCGGCGGTATAAATGACCTTCCCGTCTTTCATAATGCTGATGCCTGTCGTGCCGCCTCCGACGTCCACCACTGCACCGTCCCTGATATTCAGCACTGCGGCGGCGGCAGTCGGCTCGTCCACAATATTGGAAATCTCAAAGCCCGCACCCTCCAGAACGTGTCCGATGCTTTTTACGCTTCCCTGGGAAACTCCCGGCGGAATTGCGGCTGCCGCATAGACAAGCTCCGTGCCCAGACGGTTTTCAAGCTCCATTTTCAGCTTCTCCACCAGCTTCATGGATTCATAATAATTTACAATCACGCCATCCCGGATCGCATGCGATGGCGCGGATATTCCCGCTACCGGACGGTTCTGGCTGTCCACAACCGCAAGCACCGTATTCGCCGTTCCAAGATCTACGCCCGTTTTTAAGCGTCCCCTGAAATTCCTGCACTCCCCGGATTCCACCAATGCTCCGAAATTTGTCAGTACTCTGCTTTTTAAATTCATTTCTCTGTGCACTCCGTTCTTCTCAAAATTCTCTTCCTGTAACAGTTCTTGCTTCCCTGTATAATCTTTTCTTATCTTATCATCTCTGCGCCGGATTGGCAAGAAGAGGATCATCTGTTCTGCTTCTGCGCCATAAATTCTTCTGATAATGTCAAGAATTTCTTAATAATTTTAAGAGGAAAAACTCAAGAATCTTCCTGTAAAATAAAACCATGGAAATACTGAAAAGAAAGTTTTGAGAACTTACAATAAAAGAAAAGAGGAGTTGCCATGTATACCAAGACACAAAATGCCAACAGCGGCTTTATTCAGAAATCAGCCCGTTATACAGTTATCGTACTGTTTCTTTTCCTGATAACCTGGATTCTGAAAGGAATCTCTGACGGCACATTCCGCTCTCTGGAGAGCGTCCGAAGCTACATTGCAGGATTCGGATTTTTCGGTCCGCTGATGCTGATCCTGCTCCAGCTCTCGCAGGTCATCTTTCCAATCCTTCCCGGCGCGGTCGGCTATGCGGCAGGAGCAGTTCTCTTCGGCTGGTTTGGCGGATTTCTCTGCAATTACATCGGCATCAGCGCAGGTTCCCTCCTCGCCTTTTTTCTGGCGAGAAAATACGGCGCTTCCTTTGTAAAGCGTCACGTCCCTGCGTCCGGCTATGACAAATATATTCAGTGGACTGGCAAAAAGGGATTCCTCTGGTTTCTGACGGCAGCCATCTTCCTTCCGGTAGCGCCGGATGACCTGCTGTGCTTTCTTGCAGGTCTGACAAAGATCTCGGCGAAAAAATTCTGCTTTATCATTCTCGCGATGAAGCCGTGGTTCCTGCTGCTGTACAGCCTGTTCTGCGATCATATCATACAGTGGGATTTCCTGAAAAATTTTGTCGGTTAATAGAGGAAGAGGACAGCAGCCGCTGCCCTCTTCCTCTATAGCATTATTTATTCTTCTTATTTCTTATAACCGGTATAGTCACCCGTATGAAGCAGGCGATTTGCATTGTCCACACGTTCCTGCGCAGGCGGGTCAATGCCTTTCAGCGGATATGGGATATGCAGTTCCTCCCACTTATATTCCCCAAGCGTATGATAGGGAAGTACCTCCACGCGCTGTACATTGTGCAGCGTTTTGATAAACGCGTCCAGCCGCTGCAGATAGTCGTCGCGGTCGCTGCGCTCCGGCACCAGAACGTGACGGATCCAGACAGGCTTTTGAATATCCGACAGATACCCGGCCAGATCCAGAATATTCCTGTTCGTACACCCGGTAAGCGCCCGGTGCTGTTCCTCATCTATATGCTTGATATCTAAAAGCAGCAGATCCGTATATTCCATCAGACGGTTAAATCTGCTAAAAAACGGCTCCTGCCTGGTGAACGGCTGTCCGGCGGTATCAATCACCGTGTGCACTCCTTCCGCCTTTGCCTTTTGAAATAATTCAAGCAAAAAATCCATCTGCAGCAGCGGCTCACCGCCGCTGACTGTGATGCCGCCTTCCTTTCCCCAGTACGCGCGGTAGCGCAGGGCCTGCGCAAGCAGTTCATCGGCTGACATCATATCCACAGAGTGAGTACTCCAGGTGTCCGGATTGTGGCAGAACTGGCAGCGCATCCTGCAGCCCTGAAGAAAAATCACGAACCGCACGCCCGGTCCATCCACGGAGCCGAAGCTCTCAATGGAGTGGATGGAACCTTTCCTGGTATGCCCGGAATTACATGCGCTCATGAGCGGAACGAGCAATGACATCCAGCTGCTGCTCGCGGGTCAGGTCGATGAATTTTACAGCGTAACCGGATACACGGATTGTAAAGTTTGCGTACTCCTCTTTCTCCGGATGCTCCATAGCGTCGATCAGCTTATCTACGCCGAAGACATTGACATTCAGGTGATGCGCTCCCTGATCAAAATAACCGTCCAGAACGTGAACCAGATTGCTTACCCTCTCCTCATCGCTGTGTCCGATCGCACCCGGATTGATAGTCTGCGTGTTGGAAATTCCATCCAGTGCCCAGTGATACGGAAGCTTAGCCACTGAGTTCAGGGATGCCAACAGACCGTTTTTCTCAGCTCCGTAGCTCGGGTTTGCTCCCGGGGAAAGCGGCTCACCGCCTTTTCTTCCATCCGGCATCGTTCCAGTAGCCTTGCCGTATACTACGTTGGAAGTGATCGTCAGAATTGAGGTTGTCGGCTCGGAATTTCTGTATGTGTGATACTTCTTGATCTTATTCAGGAAGGTGTGCAGCAGCCATACCGCAATATCATCCGCACGGTCGTCGTCGTTTCCGTAGCGCGGGAAATCGCCCTCAATCTCATAGTCTACCGCCATGCCGTCTTCGTCACGGACCGCCTTTACTTTCGCGTATTTGATCGCGGACAGGGAGTCTACCACATGAGAGAATCCGGCAATACCGGTTGCAAATGTCCTTCTGACATCGGTGTCGATCAGAGCCATCTCAGCAGCTTCGTAATAATATTTGTCATGCATGTACTGGATCAGGTTCAGAGTATTTACATAAAGACCTGCCAGCCAGTCCATCATTCTGTCATACTTTTTAATTACCTCATCATAATCCAGATATTCAGAAGTGATCGGCTTATACTCCGGTCCCACCTGCACTTTTGTCTTCTCATCCACACCGCCGTTGATCGCGTAGAGCAGGCATTTTGCCAGGTTTGCGCGCGCTCCGAAGAACTGCATCTCCTTTCCTGTCTGAGTTGCGGATACACAGCAGCAGATGGAATAGTCATCCCCCCATACCGGACGCATCACATCGTCGTTTTCGTACTGGATGGAGCTTGTCTTAACGGAAATGTAAGCTGCGTATTTCTTGAAGTTTTCCGGCAGTCTGGAGCAGTATAATACTGTCAGGTTCGGCTCCGGAGCCGGTCCCATGTTCTCCAGTGTGTGCAGGATACGGAAATCTGTCTTCGTTACCATGGAGCGTCCGTCCTGTCCCATACCTGCGACCTCCAGCGTTGCCCACACCGGATCGCCGGAGAACAGCTGATTATAGGAAGGAATTCTCGCAAATTTTACCATGCGGAACTTCATGATCAGATGGTCAATAAGCTCCTGCGCACCTTCCTCGGTCAGCGTTCCGTTTTCAATGTCTCTCTGTAAATAGATGTCCAGAAATGTGGAAATACGTCCCACGCTCATAGCTGCGCCGTTCTGAGTCTTGATGGCTGCCAGGTATCCGAAATACAGTCACTGTACCGCCTCTTTTGCGTTCTTTGCCGGCTCGGAGATATCATAACCGTATTCTGCAGCCATCTTCTTCATATCCTGCAGCGCACGGATCTGCATCGTGATCTCTTCTCTCTGACGGATGATATCGTCTGTCATCATGCCGCAGCCGCAGTTCGCGAGATCTTCTTTCTTCTCCTCCACCAGGAAATCGATTCCGTACAGAGCCACTCTTCTGTAGTCGCCCACAATACGTCCTCTGCCGTAAGTGTCCGGAAGACCTGTGATGATCTTATTGTGGCGCGCCACCTTCATCTCCGGTGTGTACGCGTCAAAGACACCCTGGTTATGTGTTTTATGATATTCTGTAAAGATCTTATGCAGCTCCGGATTCGGAGTATATCCGTTTGTCGTGCATGCTTCCTCCGCCATTTTGATTCCGCCGAACGGCATGAACGCTCTCTTTAACGGCTTGTCTGTCTGTAATCCCACAACCTGCTCCAGATCCTTTAAGTTTTCATCAATATATCCCGGTTTGTGGGATGTGATCGTAGATACGATCTCAGTATCCATATCCAGGATTCCGCCTTTTGCGCGCTCCTCCTTCTGAAGTGCAGACAGCGCTCCCCAGAGCTTTTTTGTTGCCTCTGTGGGACCTGCAAGGAACTTTTCATCTCCGTCGTACGGCTTATAGTTATTCTGAATAAAGTCCCTTGTGTTTACTTCCTCCTTCCATATCCTGCCTTTGAAACCGGTCCATTGCTCGAATGTTTTTGTGTTCATGTCTTATGTCCTCCTTTGTTTCTCTTATGCATATGCAGTGAAGTCACGGGGTATGGTACCCTGTAAGATAGAAATCCGTCTGCGGAA
Organism: uncultured Lachnospiraceae bacterium; assembly: GCA_944384105.1. Lineage (GTDB taxonomy): Bacteria > Bacillota > Clostridia > Lachnospirales > Lachnospiraceae > Egerieimonas_A. The sequence goes on from CALWSC010000071.1 coordinate 26,480, forward strand.
AGAGCTTTCTGCTTCCGCAAAAAAAGCCGACCATAACTGGACACTTCTGCCCAGACGGTCGGCTCATAATTACTCGGTAATACTCCCTGTGGTTTCTTCCACTTCCGTCAGTCATATACCAATACTTAATATATCACTTTTCGGGATTATGTCAAGTATAGAATTTTATAAAAATCTATTACTCCAGAAAGTCAGCAAAATGAAACCACTCTCACCGACTCGTTGATTCGTCAAGTATTTCTGTCTTCGCATATTACGATAGCACTGCACCTTGGGAAAGTCAATGCGGGGGCGTGTATAAAATCGAGTACAATCCTGCACGCTTATTTTCCCAGCGGTCTGGGACCGGCAGCAATTCCAGACAAATTAAAATGCTCGTAGTATGAAACATCATTTCTCTTTTTTTCACTGTTTATCACATCAAAGGCGGGAATAAATTCCAGTCGGTTTGAAGTAAACTCCTCAGAGATACAGCAAAACTGTCCTTTGACCGGATACTCTATCAGGCGATATTCCATATATGGCTGCTGCGCCTGCATTCTGTGAATTTCTGAGGCAAGTATCTCATTCAGACTCTGCTGAAACGAACGTCCGGTATTTCCCTTAATCAGATAGCGCCTGCCTCCTCTTTTCTCAGGAACCTTCAGGGTATTCTCATCTCATTTTACTTATTTCACATCTCCAGCGCTTCATACACCCGCAGGATCTCCCCCACGCTCCATGCCTGTGCAAAGCAGCCCTTGGATCTTGTCGGGTTCGCGCCGTCATAGATCTCCGGGAGCTGTCCGATGCAGCCTTCTCTCAGCGCCGCCTCCATGACCTCAAGCTGATCGCGCACTGTCTGTTTTGCCTCTTTGCTGTAATCATGCACCTTGAGATACGCCAGATAATATCCGCCCAGCGGAAATGTCCAGACCGTTCCCTGGTGATACGCTAGATCGCGCTCCATCATCTCTCCTCCGTAAAACGGATGAAACTGCGCATCGCTCTCCTCCAGCGTCCGCAGTCCGTACGGCGTATACAGCTTTTCAAACACTGTATTCACCACTGCGAGCTCCCGCGGGCGGTCCATTACGGCAAACGGCAGAGATACCGCCCAGATCTGGTTGCAGCGGATCTGATCATCAGCCTCTGTACCGGATAACACGTCTTTTAAGCACTGCTTCTCCTCCATCCAGAACTTCTCATTAAATGATCTGTAAACAAGCTCTGCCAGCTCCCCGTATTTCGTTCCGTCCTCGCCCATCTTCGGCGCATACATCTCCATAATCTTCAGCGCATTATACCAGTATGCGTTAATCTCGACCGGCTTTCCGTGACGCGGCGTCGGCAGAATCTCTCCGACGCGCACATCCATCCACGTCACCTGGTCCAGCCCGCTTCCGGCGCTGATCAGACCATCCGCATCCATATGAATCGCAAAATCTGTCCCTTCCCGGTACCAGCGGATTACTTCCCGCATCGCCGGATAGGCTTCTCTCAGAAAGCTCTCATCCTTCGTTTTCTCGCAGTACAGATATGTACTGATTACAAACAGGAGCGCCGCGTCCGCCGTGTTGTACATCGGCTCTTTACCGCCCTCCGGAAACAGATTCGGCATCAGGCCCCGCCTCTGATATTTTATAAATGTCCGCAGGATACTCTTTGCCTGCTCATATCTGCGTGTGGAAATGCAGCATCCCGCAAGGGCGATCATCGTATCACGCCCCCAATCCTCAAAGAAAGGATAACCGGCGAGAATCGTATCCTGTCCCGTGGAAGCGCGGTAGGAAACAAACTGCCCTGCCGCCTTTGCAAGCACTGATGCATTCACGTCCGAAAATCCTGCCTGCCGGGCAAGCTCTCTTCTCTCCCTGACCGTATTCTCCAGAACTTCCGAAGCATTCTCCCGTACCGGCTCCGTAGAGTAGACAAGCTCCAGGCAGACGCTTTCTCCTGCTGCAGCCTCCATCGTCCAGCAGTGATTCGCCGCCGCAAGCCCTGTCGCCCTTCTGCCGTCGCAGTCGTCATAATCGTAATAATATTCCTCCCAGGAAATCGGAAGGCTCTCAAACTTCCCGTTCCCCTTAAAATAAAGCTTATATCCCGCGGAGCGCACAAAACCGTCCGCAAGCATGAACTCCTGATCTTTTTTCAGGTTCGTTCCCTTCGGCGTAAACTGCAGAAACGGCACAACCTTCAGCGTGCAGTCCCGGCGGCTTCGGTTCGTGATCTCATAGAGAACCGCTGCCGTGTTCTCTCCCCGCTTCATTCCAATACGTTTCTTAATCTCAACTCCACCGGTCTGCCACATCCACTGCGGATAATCTTCAAAAGTAAAAGAAGTCAGCGCCTTTAATCCATTCTCCTCGCTGCCGTCAGCAAACTGCTGGCTGGAGAGAGCGATTGTCTCCTCTCCTATCTTCAGCATTTCCTTTAACCGGTGCACCATGTTGATCCGGACGTTCGGAGCCTGAACGCAGGCCATCAGGAATGCATGGTCGTTTCTCGACACAGAACCTGCCATCGTGCAGGATGAGAAGCCTCCCATGCCGTTTGTAAGCAGGTAACAGTTCTCCTGTGCGCGTGATAAAGTTTTCAAATCATTCTTTCCGTAAATAAATTTCATTTCTCAGCCTTTCCTTACTTTCTGCTTTTGCCAAAAACAGCCGCTCCCACTGCAGCCATGTCATATGGTTCACCGGCCGTCTGCGGATTCTTCCATAAGAAGCTGTCCCGGCGGTCCGCCAGAAGCTCCCACTTCCCCTCGGGAAGCTCTACGGTGTGTACGCGCCCGGAGGCATTGAACGCTATCAGCAATTCCTCCCATTTATCGCTGCCCGCATTGTCCACGCGGTAGCTCACAAATCCATCCTCCAGGATGGGATGTCCGATGCGGGATACGGCATGTTCAGAAGAATCACGCACACCGGGCAGCTCTCTTCGAAGCGCGATCAGTCCGCGGTAATACTCGAGAATATCTCTGTTCTTCTGCACGAGACTCCAGTCCAGCCGGTTAATCTCGATACTGCTCTTATAGCTGTTCTCATCCCCTTCTTTCGTTCTGGCGAATTCCTCCCCGGATAGCATGAAATGAATACCCTGGCACAGCAGATAAATCGCTGCCGCCAGTCGGTATGCGCTGCGCACGCGCTGATCTGCGGTATGGAAGCTATTCTGCGGCTCCATCGTCTCCACGATTTTATCCCAGAGCGTCAGATTATCGTGTGCCGATATATAGCTGATCACCTGAGTCGGCGCCTTAGGGGTAAAGGATTTGTCCCCAAAACGCCATGCTGCTGCCGAGCAGTAAATGTCCTGCTCAAGATTCTTTCCTCCGTTTACAAATCCCGGCTCTTTTGTCTCAAATACGTGACCGCGCACCGCATCTCTCGTGTTATCGCAGAATACACCTATCAGTGTATCAAGCTTCGTTATATTGTCCTTCGTGCAGGGCAGGCTGCCATTCTCCATCGGGGAGGCGCCGTCCGACCACGGTTCTCCGTAAAGCAGGATCTCCCCCCTGCCGAACTCCTCATCCATCTCCCGGCGGATTCGGTTTATCAAATCCACGTCGAGCAGTCCCATCAGGTCAAAACGGAAGCCGTCAATGTGATACTCCTTTGCCCAGTACATCACGGACTCGCAGATATACTCCGTACACATCGGGCGCTCACTTGCCACATCGTTTCCGCACGCCGATCCGTTCGCCGGCGTCCCGTCCTCCCAGTGTCGGTAGTAATAGCCCGGAACCGTGCGGTCCAGCCAGGAATCGCGAATATACGTGTGGTTATACACCACATCCATAACAACCCGAAATCCGTTCCTGTGCAGGGACTGAATCATCTCCTTCATCTCGCGGATACGAACTGTGCCGTCAGATGCGTCACTTGCATAAGAACCTTCAGGCACATTATAGTTCATCGGGTCATAGCCCCAGTTAAACTGATCCCTCGGTCCTGTCTCATCCACGGAACCGAAATCATATACCGGCATGAGCTGTACATGCGTGACGCCGAGCGCTTTTAAATGGGCAAGCCCTGTCGGGTGAACCCCATCGCCATTCAAAGTGGTATCCGGATACTGGAAAGCACGGTACGTCCCCCTCACTTCTTCCGGAAATCCGCCTGCCGGATCCCAGGAAAATTCCTTAACGTTCAATTCGTAGATCAGCGGATCCTCAGCCTTCCCGGGACGTCGGTCGTCTTCCCATCCGTCCGGATTCGTCGCTTTCAGATCCACCACCATACTGCGCGAACCGTTAGCGCCGCACGCCCTCGCATAGGGATCGGCTGTCCTGCACCGCTTCTCCCCTCTTCGAATCTCATAATCATAATATACGCCGCTTAAATCTTCCTCTGCCTCATAGGTCCATATACCACATTTGGCAGGTTTCATTGAAACCTGCCGCATGTGCTTGCTGTTCCCTCCGTCGGGATACAGATACAGAAGAATCTCATCGGCATCCGGGCTCCAGAGTTTAAATACGGTTCGGCCGTCCCGGCGCTGTGCGCCGAGATCCCTGCCTCCGTAAAAATATTTCTCGTGGAATTCTCTGTCAAATGTGTTCTGTCTGTTTTCCATTTATTTTATTATCCTTTCACCGCTCCGGACATGCCGTCGACGTAATATCTCTGCAGGCAGAGGAACAGAATCGCGATCGGAATCGAGATCAGCACCGCTCCTGCCGCGAAGCAGGTATACCAGCTATCGATATATTCTTTCTCGAGCATACGCCACAGACCAATTGCGATCGTATACTGGTCTGAATTTGCACGGCAAATAACCTTTGCGAAAATAAAATCTACCCACGGTCCGATGAATGCGGTCAGAACCGTGTATACAATGATCGGCTTACTCAGCGGCAGCGTAATCTTTGTGAAAATCTGCCATCTGGTGCAGCCATCCAGAAGAGCCGCCTCATCGATTGCTCTCGGCACAGTATCAAAGAAGCCCTTCGCAATCTGGAAGCTGAGTCCCGCGCCTCCTGAGTAAACCAGAATCAGCGCCACACGGATCAGCGCGCCCTCTGTCAGACCAACTGCTTTTAAGATAAAGTATACTGCAATCATGGACATAAATCCAGGGAAAAGTCCCAGTATCATCGCCATGTTCATATAAGGCTTTCTCAGTTTGAACTTAAGTCTGGACAGACAGTAGGAAACTGCCAGTGTGTAGAACGTGGAAAGAATACAGGAGCAGATCGCTATGATCAGCGTGTTCATGAACATCTTCGGGAAGTTCAGAACTGTGGTATCCGTAAAAAGCCTTACATAGTTATCAATCGTAAAGGACTTCGGAAAGAACGTCGATACATAAGAACCCTGTTCTGCACGGAAGCTGGTCATGATAACCCACAGAATCGGGAATACCCAGATCACTGCCAGGACGGCGAGCACGATATGTACAATCGTGTTGTTGATTAAGCGTTTGCGGGACGCTGATTTATATTTTTTTCCTGCCATAATTTAGAACGCCTCCTCATCTTTATAGGATTTACTGTTGCGGTACGTAAGCAGAGCGCCGACTGCCAGAATGATAAAGGTAAGAATACCGATAACCGCACCGATATTGTAATACTGTTTATCGACAGTCAGTTTATACAGCCAGGTAACCAGAAGATCCGTGCTTCCTGCCGTGGAGGAGAGGTTCGTTACCGGGTCGCCGCCGGAGAGCAGGTAAATCACGTTGAAGTTATTTACATTTCCTGTAAATGTGGAGATCAGGTACGGGGTTGTCACATACAGCATGTACGGCAGTGTGATCTTTCCGAAGATCTGCACAGGGTTTGCACCGTCAACTCTTGCAGCCTCATACAGTTCGCCCGGGATATTCTGCAGAACACCGGTAAGCTGCAGCAGGGTGTAGGGAACGCCTATCCAGATATTGATAATGATAACCGTCACGCGCGCCCAGGTCGGGTCTGTGAAGAACGGAAGGCTCGCGTCAGGAGCAATAATACCAAGGTTTCTCAGCAGTACGTTTACCGCGCCTTCCGGCTGCAGCATGGTACGCATAATCAGCAGGGATACGAACATCGGGACTGCACAGGAGAGCACGAAGCAAAATCTCCAGAAGCCCTTTGCCTTTGTGTCCTTGCGGTTGATTACGATAGCAAGGATCATACCGCAGAAGTAGTTGGAGAACGTTGCAAAAAACGCCCACACGATCGTCCAGAGTAATACTGACCAGAATGTACTTCCCAGAATACTCGTAGAATCAAACAGCGCTGCAAAGTTGTCAAGTCCGACCCAGTCAAATAATACCAGATGATTATCAATCTTACTGTAATTTGTAAATGCCATGCAGATCATAAAGATCAGAGGCAGGATCGTCAGGCAGGAGATAAACACCATCGGAGGGCTCATCAGAAGTCTGTGCAGATTCTCATGCAGAAGGCTCTTGAGATCCTCCTGAAATGTCGGAAGATGTCTGCCGTCTTTTGCGAGACACTCTGCCTTGTAAGCGCTCTTGAGAGCTCCTCTCCATACTAATCATAACCACCGGCTTAGCCGGTGGTTTGTTCTAGCCCTATAAGGGCCTATTACCGGCACTGGAGTCTAAAGACTCATCGAAAAGTTCGCCAGCCGCAACATCATTTACTTAGAGAGCCCTTAAG
>CALWSC010000072.1 GCA_944384105.1 uncultured Lachnospiraceae bacterium
TATTATTTTCATTGGAGCCATGTGATGTGCCGGGAAGCTATCCGTGGCTCCTTTTTTCAACTCCGGTTATGCCGCCATACAGCTGCACGGGAGTTTTTAAAGATTGCTTAAAGAATCCGGGGGACAAATTGTAAATAAAAGTCGGATTCGGTATACTGGAAATAAAACAGGAAACCGCGGTTACACTGCGGATAGCGAGGAGGTAAGACAGCGGGATGGGAAAAACAGAGTCAGAGAATAGAACAAAAAAGCAGCCGAAAACAAAAGCAGCTAAGACAAAAGGGATACAGAAGAGGACGAGCGCAGGCAGGCAGCAGTCAGTACCTCCGTCGCAGACTCTTTCGGAGGAACAGCAGAGAATTCATACCCGGGCATTTGAAAAGCAGGAGGAGTTTGGACGAATGTTCTGGGGGGAGGACGGAATGCGTCATATCCCGCTGGAACTTATGACGCTGAGACAGCAGGTAGACGCTTTCAAGGAGTCCTCAACTGCAAACGGCAGCGGCCGGCTGGGGATAGATGTGGCGGAAATGACAGAACACTTTCAGAATATGTTCGGAAAAGTGGATGAGTGGGAAAAAATAGAGGGCATGGATGAGCAGGACAGTCAGCTCGCGTATAGAACCAGACAGCTTCTGGAGAGCCATAATAGAGATGTGCAGGATATCCAGGAGAGATTTCGGATCATAGCCCAGGCAAACGCGGCGATAGAGGAGCACGGCGCAAATCTTACGAGCGGGAACCGCTTTCTGGAGACGTATCGGGCTCAGGCGGAAAAATATAAGAGGGATGGACAGGGATATCCCCAGACCTGGCTGATCGATCAGACAAAAGAGAATATTAAAAAATATAAAAAGGAAGACGCGCAGATACAGGCGGTTCGCCAAAACGCCAGCGCGGATATGGCGGTCAGGTGGAAAAAGAACGATCCACTCAGAAAAGAAGTGGAGAAGAAGGTTGTATCCAGCGAGAAGCTGCATAAGGAGATCAGAGAATATAGGAAAGGAAATCACGAGTTTCAAAAGGTGGCAGGAGATCTTGAAGGAACGATTCAAAAACTGAGATCTCTGTATGAACAGGTCATTCTTGCGAAGCCTGAAGAGACGAGATCTGCCGTCCGCAAGCTTGAAGAGGCTTACAGTATCCAAAAGAAGCTGGAAACGCGTTCAGACGCGTTCGCCATGCTGCGCAGCAAAAGTGAAAAGATGAAGATGAGCACCGTAAACGCGGAAGCTCTCATAAAATATTCAGGGCAGTCAAAGGAGCTGCAGGATATGGCGGATAACGGAACCAGCAGCCTGCAGCAAAAAACAGCGATTCACAGACAACAGAGGAAGAGGGAAGCCAGAGAAAATTATCAGGGCAAGATGTCTTTGATGCTGTCCGATAAGGTTAGCGATGCCAAGAAGGTTATCATGCAGAAAATGGAGGAGTACCTTTCGACCGACAAAAAGTGGGAGCTTCATAAGGGTTCCGCGTTCATGGAAGAACTGAAGGCGGCGGAGGGGACATATGAGGACGAAAAAGAAAGCCTTCAGAGCATATACAGGGAGGAGAAAAAGCCTGACGCTGTTTCCGGAGAGAGCAGGCTTACACCGGAAAATATAAGCTCCATAGAGCAAAGCCTGAAATCGGAGGATCTGGATGCCCGGCGGAAAGAATTTGAAAAAAAGAAGCAGAGAATAACAGAGACCCTGGAGGTCGTTGACCATTTTGATAAGGAGGGCAGTCAGGCTCATCCGGTTATGCAGATTATCCGCCGCGTAAAGAGATTGGAGAATGCCGGAGGAGCCTTAAGTGATCAGGAGCAGCCATTGGATCATGGGACGAGAGATGCCGTCTTAGATCATATGTCTCTGGAAGGAGGACTTACAGCGGCAGTATCGAAGGTTCTGAAGAAGGATGAAGAGGTTCCCGGAACTGTTATAGAACACGGTATGGAACTGCAGGATGCCGCCACATCAGGCGTGGCTGATTTCGGAGGTGAAGCAGATGCTTTTAAGGACGGTAAAAGTCTGCTTGATACGCCGAAAGGGCTCAAAGAGACGAAGTGCGCGCTGTCTGTGGTCAGCGCAGTCAGCGGAGCGATCCAGTGCGTTCGCAGCATCATTAATTTTTTCAGGGGAATGAAGGGCAAAAGTTCTTCTCAAAAGTGGGAAGAGGGTATGAACCTGGTGGATGAACTCACCGGGGCGGTGAACGATATCATAGATGCGGGAGATGGAATCGCCGAGTTCTTTAATGCTGACTTTCTGCCTGACAATCCGATTATGTCTACTGCCCGGGCGGTCGTCAAGATTGCAGCGGACCTTGGGGGCTTTTACCGTGCGGTTCATGCTTCCGGCGTGATGGAAAAGAAGGAAGAGTCGTTATGGAGCCAAATGTCCGATGAGGTAAAATCCAGAAAAATAGAGGAATTAGGTCATGAAAAGGAATATCGGAGGAGAACCAGAGTTCTGGCAAAAAGAAAGCGTGAAGAGGAAAGACGGGGCAAAAGCTATACAGACCAGAAGCTTCTCCAGGATCGTCTCTACCGGACTGCTTTGATTGAAGAACTGGAAAAGAAGAAAACCGCAGGTCATACAGGAACAAAAGACCAGATCAGGGCGGAAGCCGAACGTGAGGCCGCAGAGCGCATCAACGCCGAGGAGGAGCGGATTGGAGGCATGGACTATAGAAAAAGTGCGCGCGCGTCAGATGCTCTGAATCAGGATATTATCTCAAGGCGGTATGAGGAGGAGCAGAAAAAGAGAGAGGCAAAAGCCGCAAATGATACTCAGGGATATGAGAAGGCGAAAGCCCGGATAAAAGACTTTAAGGCTCTGGAGCGCCACGGAGAGTTTCAGATTGCGGCAGAGACACGCAGCCGCCAGTATAATGTGGAAAATACCCAGATGGAGGATATTATAAAAGAGGGAATTAAGGTAGCGGCCTCTTGGCTGAAAACATCGGCAATGCCAGCGACGGCTATTGCCGGAATCGCAATGGAGATCGGAGTCGCGGTATATAATGCGACGAGAAAAGCGATTGCCAAGGTAGTACAGGTACACAGAGATAAAGTAGGCGCTTTCTATTCCACAGCCAATAAGCAGTACAGAAGAAGTAAAATGGCAGAACTGATGTATGACAGAATGCGCGTCGCGGCAGGACATCTGAATGACAGTGGCAGGAGAAAAGAAAACCTTACAGACTGGCAGATGAAAGCGTTGGGAGATAACCTGAGCAATCTGAAGACTGACTTTTTGGGAGTCGGTATGAAGACAGGAACACTTCTTCGCGCAGTATCGCGGGAAGAGATGATACAGTCCATGGCGGAGGCATTCGGTACACAGGGGCAGGCATAACAGACGGGAGAGAGACTATGGGAGTTTTGACAGATCAGGAAAAAGAAGAGGATTATAAAGAGATTTTGGAATTTATGACGGCTGTAAAGATAAACGCGGAGATGATCAGACAGAAAGACGGATATGACGGAGACGGTATCTACGTCTGGGAGCCGGGGAACGGAGAGGATGATTCCGACAGAACGGGAGCATTTATTTATCTGATGCAGCTGGATGAAGGGGAAAAAGCTCAGGTTTGTAAAGCGGCGGTTTTCTATATGCAGTTTCCGCGTAACATGGAGGAGTGTTCCATGGCGGCGCTCTGCCAAGTATGCGCCGTTCTGAATCGTCATGTGGGACTGGGATGCTTTATACCGTCACAGGAAGAGGATAGAGTAGTTCTGCAGTATCGTTATGTGCATATGATGGAGCAGGGGGAAGCGGCAAACGCGGGAGTCATTGCGGAGATTCTTCTTGATATGTTCGGGTACATGGACTATGCGAGAGATATCCTGACGCTGGCAGGAGAAGAGAATGAGCAGTGAGATTTATGTGCGCCTGTCTGAGTATGAACGCGATATCACACAGCTCATACGCCGTCTGCTTCAGGCGTATGTCTCGTGTTATGTGAAGATTTCCGGAGGCAGGATTCAGGAGATTTCGGGTCTGTCCTAAAAAGCTTCCGAGCCTGGATCTATGTCTTAGGATACTGGCTCCCGAAGAGGAGGAACGATACGGGATTCTGCGTATGGCGGCGGAGAGAAAGGAAGTGTGGAATTGTTTTTTCCCGGAGTTTGCCCTGGGAATGAAGGATGCAGGAAGTATCGGGAGAATATTAAAATTAAATCCGAGATTTCTGGATTTCCTTTTCGAAATTGACGCGGAGGCAGAAGAACTAAAAGATCATACAAGGATATATTATCCTGGAGAGTTTGCGGCAGATCCGCTCGGACCACAGAAAAAGCTGCCGGAAGAAATCGGGGAAATACTCAGGGAAGGAGAGAAGAAAAAGCTGCTGTATCTGTGGGGCAGAGAGGGATGCGGAAGAAAGACCCAGATCCGGGCATTCTGCCGATCTGCGGGTATGCCGCTCCTTGCCGTCCGGATGAACAAAGCTGAAAATCAGGAGGAGGATCTGAAACGTTTTTTACAGGCTTTGTATACTGAGATGATTCTGCGGCGGTCAGCGGTTGTTTTTTTGGATATAGATAAGTGCCTGGAACAAAATGATGTGTTGAAGAAGATGCTGCCGGCAATCCGTAGAAAATTGTGGAAAATTACGGATTTTATTTTTATGACCGGGGAAAAGGCGTGGGAATGGCAGGAAGAATGGCAGGAAGAGGAACAGTTTATACAGATTCCGATTCAGGAATTCACACCCCGGCAGCAAAAAGAACTCTGGGAGCGCGAACTGAAAGGATGGGAGCTGCAGAAGGCGAATCTTCCGGAGCTTCTTTCTTCAAAGTTTTCTATGACGCCGGGAGAGATTAAAAAAAGCGCTGAAACCGCAAAGCAGGAAGCACGCAGAAAAAAGTACGCGGTTCTGGCGGAAAATGAGCTTCATAACGCCTGTTATCAGCAATTCCATCATCATCTCGGCGACTCGGCCGTGAGGATCAATGCCTCCTTTTCCTGGGAGGATCTGATACTTCCCGAGACCCAGAAAATACAGCTGAGACAGGCATGTAATCAGATTCTCTGCCGCGGAAAGTTGTATGAAGAATGGGGGTTCGGAGACAAGCTGTCATATGGAAGAGGAATTTCCATGCTGTTTTACGGAGCGCCGGGAACGGGAAAAACCATGGCCGCACAGGTGATGGCAGCAGAATTGAACATGGAGATTTATCGTGTGGATCTCTCTGCCGTATCTTCCAAATATATCGGAGAGACGGAAAAAAATCTCAAGAAGATTTTTGACGAGGTACAAAGAAGCCGCAGTATCCTGTTCTTCGATGAAGCGGATGCCCTTTTCGGGAAACGCTCGGAGGTAAAAGAAGCGCAGGATAAGTATGCCAACGCGGAGACGGCCTTTCTTCTGCAGAAAATGGAGGAGTATGACGGTATTGTGATTCTCGCGACAAATTTTCTGCAGAATTTTGATCATGCGTACAGGCGCAGGATAAAATATGTCATATATTTTCCCATGCCTCCGGAGGAAGAGCGTATCAGGCTCTGGAAAAACGTATTCCCGCAAAAAGCGCCTGTGGGGAAATTAGATTACGCATATCTTGCCCGGCAGTTTGAACTTTCCGGCAGCGATATTAAAAATGCAGCTGTGACTGCCGCTTTTCTTGCTGCATCGGATCATACGGAGATTGACATGGAGAAAATTCTTCTGGCGATTCGCCAGGAGCTGCAGAAGTATGGACGGGTTATAGGGCAGGAAGAGTTTGGCGCATACGCGTATCTGATGAGATAGACAAAGGGAGGGGAGACGATGGCGTTTACATGGCTGAGAAGAAAGCGTTCCGAAGAGGAGGAACCCCTCTTCCGGAATGGAATAAGGCAGAAACAGCCTGACAGAGAAAAGTCGTGGAATTTTGTTCCGGGACACTCTCCCTTTGAGGAATACAGAAAGTACGGAAGACAGGAGAAAAATCCGGCGGAGTTTTCGCAAGGGGCAGATTCCGGCGCTCTTGCTGCGTGGATTCGCAGCAGACGGGAGGAATTATTTCCCCGCGGACCGGAGTATGGGGAGATGGAGACGGAGACCGTGGAGTATCTGGAGGATCTCTCAGGGTACTTAAAGGATATCAAAGACGCCTGGAGCGCATGCGGAAAGCTGCAGGGAGACGGTGGATATCTGGAAGAGATTATGCATTTGGAGGAAGACACAGAACAGCTTGCAGGGGGATTCGGGAATGACGCACGCAGAGAAAATCTGCTCAATCAAAATATCGAGAGATACAATTTTCTCCACAGACAGATTGAGCAGCTCGCGGGAAGCGGCCAGCTCAGAGCGGCGGCAGGTGTTCTGGAGCGTGCGGCAGGGCGCATGGACAGGATGAGGCTTCCTGCGATCCCGGGGCTTTACTGGGTCTGGCGAAAGTTAAGGCTGTGGCTGCAGGAGATGATACGGGAGCTCAAAACAGCGGACAGAAAGGTATTCGGAAAGCGCATTCAAAATATCCATGAGAAATTTATAAGTATGCAGGAAATACCGCCCGGGGATGCACGCAAAGAAGATGCTCCGGCTCCCGACAGTAAGAATAAGACGGCTAAAGACAAAGGGGAAGAGACGAAATGAAGAGACTTGCCGCGCTGGCGTCCTTTAAGATGTCAGCCTATTTGAGAGATATTGCGACAGAAGAATTGTTTGATAAATACAGCCTTATTCTGGAAAAAAACATGACAGAGGAGGAAATAAACGAATTTTCAGAAGAGCCGGAGATGATTTTCTGGGACGATGCGATTCTTGCCCGGCGCTACGGTATGCTCTGCAGGCTTCTGGATGGAGATCGGATCGCGCTGACGGCGCTGCAGCTTGTTCTCCTGTTGGAGATGGAGCCGCTTGCGGAGAGCCTGCTGGACGAGGTCTTTGGCTCTGACGGCGTGACGATAGAAATCGCCGGGAAGATATGTTTCCGGGACAGAGAAACGATAGAAATGATGCCGCTTCTGCGCGACGCGTATGACAGGGCAGAAATATTGCTGAGCGCGGAATGTGAAAAAGAAAGTTTTCTGAGAGCGATTTTTCTTCCTGAAGGGCGGCTCGCCGCATGGCTGCGGGGTGATGAGCGTATGGAGCGCGGGTTGAAGGGGTGCAGGCTGCTGCGGCGGGAGGAGGAACTGCCCAGGCTTTTGAATCACGTTTCGATGGCAGAGGAGGCGGCAGCGCGTCTGAACGGCGGAGAATTTCTGGCGGTACAGGCGGTTGGGGAAAAGACGTCGGGGAGGGGATTTCTGCTCAGACATGTCGCCCAGGCGATTCATGTCGATCTTTTGGAGGTTCCCGCAGGCTATCTGATCCGGCAGGGCGCGCTGATAGAAAAGAACTGGCGCAGGGTGAAAAGGGAGCTTTTGCTGACCGGAAGCTGCCTGTGCATTCGCGGAATCGAAGACAGGGAGGAAGCAGGAAACGGTTTCTTTGTGAAACTGGAGAGAGAATACAACGGTTTGGACCGTCCATTATTTCTTGCCACTTCCGCCAGGGTAAAAGCGGCACCGTTTTTTGATACCTATACGGAAGTTATGGAAATCCCGGAAAACAGCTTTGAGTAGAGCGTAAGACTCTGGAATTATTTTGCGGAGGTATATCTTTCCAATGCAAAAGGCTTTCCGGCGGAGGAGTTGGCGGTGAAAATGACGCTGACCGCCGGACAGATTCAGAAAGCCGTAAAGGCGCTGGCACGGGAGGGCGGGCGCCCGCCGTACCGGGCAAAGGAGATTTTCGATATTTGCTACCGGCTCCTGGACGACGGAAGGTATGAGAATGTGACGGCAGTGCGTTCTTCCTATACTTGGGAGGATTTAAAGACAGACGGGTATACGGAGAAAATATTGAGAAATATCTGTAATCAGGTGTTATATCAGCGGCAGGTATTCAGTACCTGGGGGCTGCAGGAGAAGTATCCGTACGGGCGCAGCATTTCCGCTCTGTTTTCCGGACCTCCCGGAACGGGAAAGACCATGGCAGCACAGGTGATCGCCAATGAGTTGGGGCTGGCTCTTTATAAGATTGATCTGTCGCAGATTGTGGATAAATATATCGGCGAGACGGAAAAACGGTTGAAAGAAGTCTTTGACCGGGCGGAGAAGAGCAATATGATTTTGCTGTTTGACGAGGCGGATGCGCTTCTCGGAAAAAGAAGCGAGGTAAAGGATGCCAGGGACAAATATGCGAATACAGAAGTGGCGTATCTGCTCCAGAAGATGGAGGAATACCGCGGCGTTGTGTTGATGACCACCAATCTTGTGTCCAATATCGATCAGGCATTCCTGAGGCGTTTCCGGTATCACGTCAGCTTCTCTATGCCGGATGAACATGTCCGCCGTCAGTTATGGGAATCGCTGCTTAACCCGAGAATCCCGCAGGATGCAATCGATATTTCCTATCTGGCAAAGCAGTTTGAACTGTCGGGCTCTCAGATTAAGAATATTTTGCTGAATGCGTGTTATCAGGCGGCGGGAGACGGAGGAATCCTGTGCATGCGGCACCTGATTGAGAGTATTTATCAGGATGGGAAAAAGGAAGGGAGGCTGATGCTGGCGAGCGAATTCGGAATTTATGGCTCGATGGTAAGTGAGATGGTGGAGCAGCAGAAATAAATGAAACAGGAGGAAACAGAATATGCCAGGAGGAAGAGCAGTACAACAGGCGCCCGTGACGGCAGCCGCGGATCAGAGACAGGCTGTTGAGGAGAGCAGCGGAAGAAGGAGAAGGAGCGGATGGTCTTTTGCCGCCAGACACGGTATAAGCGGAAAGTTTAAAGCGTTCCGCAAGGACATGAAAAAGGAAGATACATCCATACAGCAGATGAAAGACGAAGCAAAACGTCCCGCTGTACCGGGTATTGGGTCTATGAATACCGCAACACAGAGGTTTTATGGAACATTAAAAACGAGGGCTTTTCAGGCGGATATGATACGTCAAAAGTATAGAATCGGCGGCTTCACGATAGATGAGCGGGATTATTCCGGAGATTCACTGACAGATGCTCCGGTTTTTGAGACACACGCGGCCTTTGAAACCGATAAAATGGGAGATCAGCATTGCTTTATCGGGATGCGCTATACGGTTTACGACCCGACACAGGCAAAGGAAGGACAGCCGCTGTCAGGATATAAAAGAAAGAGAGTGGTAATAGGATTCGGGGCTGGAGGAAACACCATCAAAGATGCGCTTGGGAAAAACGGAAACAGCAGTGAATACGGAGAGGCAGATCAGGCAGTAAGTGTGAGAACAAGTAAACCTGGTATAACTCATGGCGTAATCGAGGAGCACTGTAAGTTGATGAACGATGTAGAGCATGCTTCTTCTGTTTCCAGCCAGACGCCGGTAACAAAAGATAAAATCATAGCTGTGTTCGACGCGATTCCCAAGTTTATCAGCACATTTAATTATAATGTGCTGTTGGCAAACTGTAATGACTTCGCAAGGACAATGGCAAAGATCGCCGGTGTATCCGCAGGCGAGCTGCATGAGGCGCTGACAGGTCCCATGGGGGCAAAGGATAATCTTTTAAATGCCGGAGGAAAAGAAGGTGCCACACAGATCTATTATGCCGGGAATATGGCATCTGCGAATCGTGAATACATTGAGAAACTCCTGGAGAGCGCATTAAAGGATGTAGAAAAAAACAGGGGACTTCAAACGGCAAAAGCAAAGCTGCAGCAGGTATCACAGGTATATCGTCAGGAGATTTCTCATATCTGGTGGAGTGAGTATCATTTGGATTCTAAACAGGAGGAACTTGATTTAAAGGGAATGAGCGATGAGCTTGACGCACGGAAGCAGTGGTTAGACAATCAGGATGAGTCGACGAGGCAGGAAATTTATATCAAAAATATGCAAAATGAGCTAAAAGGACATCAGGATAACCAGATGAAACGCATAATGATTGTGCCGTATCTACAGTTTTGCAGCGAGCACTTGGGGGAGGCGCTGGTATCCGGCAATGGTGAGTTGAATGAAAAAATTATCAGACTCAGGAAATGGACAGATGATACCTGGAGGGGAATTTTAAATGGATCATGGGCAGGTGTTGATACAAAGATTGAAGAAATTAACAACAAACTGGCGGATTATAAGAAGAAAATAGAAAACAGAAAAAAACAGGAGTCAGAAGAGAAGCAAATAAAGAATACAACAACGCAGAAACAGTAGCAGAATATCCCGATCCGTATCAATCCCAAAATGACTTTTCTAAAGATTTGTTAAAGAATTTCCGCCCAAATTGAATTGAAAATATGCGGATGCTATAATAAAAATATTGTATTTTACCAATAAACAAAGCATAAGGAGCGTATTTTATGGAAATTTTGAAGAATCAGCAGGGAAGCAGACTTGCTGTCGTGTTAAAGGGGAGGCTGGATACCAATACGGCGCCGCATCTTGAGAAGGAGCTGAGAAGCTGCCTGGACGGCGTGGAGGAGCTGGATTTTGACTTTGAGGCGCTTGACTATGTGTCCAGTGCGGGACTCAGAGTCATCCTTGGCGCGCAGAAGCAGATGAACCGCCAGGGAGAGATGGTAATCCGCCATGTGAACGACGATGTGATGGAGGTTTTTGAGATGACAGGCTTCGTGGATATTCTCACTATTGAGGATTAACGGAGGAGAAAAGATGAATCATGAGATTACAGTTCCGGCAACGCTGGAGAAGCTGGAGGAAGTCAATAATTATATTGGAGGAATACTGGACGGGCTGGACTGCCCGCCGAAGGCTCGGATGCAGATTGAG
The DNA here is from genome assembly GCA_944384105.1 of uncultured Lachnospiraceae bacterium. Classification (GTDB taxonomy): domain Bacteria; phylum Bacillota; class Clostridia; order Lachnospirales; family Lachnospiraceae; genus Egerieimonas_A. The sequence continues at coordinate 10,726 of CALWSC010000072.1, forward strand.
ATCGCGGTGGAGGAAATTTTTGTGAATATCGCGAGCTATGCCTACAATCCAGTTGTGGGAAATGCGACCGTACGGCTGATCGTGCATGAGAATCCCCTGTCAGTAGACATTCAGTTTCTGGACGAAGGTGTGCCGTATAATCCGCTGCTCAGGGAAGATCCAGATATTACGCTTGGCGCTGATGAGCGCGGGATCGGAGGACTCGGAATTTTTATGACAAAAAAGACGATGGACAGGATTTCTTATTCTTATGATGAAGGTAAGAATGTGCTGACGATTTCCAAGAAGATTGAATAAGGAGAGGAATAGATGAGGGTTGATTTGGCAGATTTGCTGAAAACAGGAGTAAGTACGCTGGTCTTTTATTTGTGGAGCATTGCAATGATGGATCTGACATTCAAGCAGTGGAGAATCCAGCAGAAGAAGAAAGTATACTTCACATGGACTGGTGTGGGTATTGGAGCAATTATAATTGCGGTGTTAAGCAAGATTCTGACAAAAGCAGTCGGGAATGCCACGGCGGCTATCAGTGTGGACGATACGCTGCTTACAGTGGCTGTCATCCTTCTTATTTCACTGACACGTATGATTACCGTACTTGTGGTGGCGGCAGCAGCAGTGATTGTCGCGGTAATCTGTTATTCCAATGAGAAAGCGACGAAAATATTCTTCGCGATTTTATTGGGACTGGGAACAATTATCATAGACACCTATATCTCCCGCATCACGGAGATGATCTGGACAAGACAGGACGAGGAACTTTATGCCATGACGCCCATAGGTCTGCCGGTCTATATCCTGATCAGAATCGTCTGGGCGTTAATTTTTTACTGGCTATACAGAAAGTTCGTTTCGGAATATATCAAAGAGGTTTTAAATACGCCAGACGGAGGTATGAACAGCTTTGTAAAGGTTCCGGTACTGTCATGTATTACATTGGGGCTGATGCTTTCTATCATGGTGAGCTTTGACCTGAGCTATGACTCTTTTGCGATTCTGAACAAGAGTTATTGGACAATTGCGATCGGTGTGCTGATTATTCTGTATATTATGATGTATGTCTCAATTTTTAAGGCAATCACGCTCTCTACGCAGTCCATGAAGACAAAGGCAGAGCTGGACGTTGCAAGCAAGATTCAGGCATCCGTGCTTCCCAGAACGTTTCCGGCTTTTCCGGAGCGCGAAGAGTTCGATATCTACGCGACGATGGAGCCGGCAAAGGAGGTTGGAGGCGATTTCTATGATTTCTTCCTGCTGGATGATGAGCATCTTGCAGTTGTGATTGCGGATGTATCAGGAAAAGGCGTGCCGGCGGCGCTGTTTATGATGAGTGCACGGACGATGATTAAGAACCAGAGCTTACCATACTGGAAAACCTGACGCTTTTTAACGTCCTGCAGCAGTCGCAGATCGGGAAGATCACGCCGCAGGTATTGAAAAAACTTCTGATGCTTCCGGGCTTTTCACAGGAGCCGGGAAGGTGCGCGCGCGTGCTTTTGGAGGCGGCGGGAGTAAAGGAACCGCTTAAGCTGGAGGCAAATCAGAAATTTTATCTCGGGGATACGGTCTTTGAGACGGACAGAGCACAGACAATAGCCAATCGGAGGGTGATTGCCGTGTACGGGGAGACGGACGGGCAGATTACGGACTGCTCTGAGGTGCTCAGAAGTGAGGTCCCGATCGGAGTGCCCATATTCGGCAGTCATCCGAAGGCAGGAGATAAGATTTATCTGATGATGGACGAGATGCCTGAGAATGAAGAGCTGATATTCTATATTAAGACGGTGCCTGCGCCGTACCGGAATCCATTTGTGGAATCGGTGAACAGCCGGTTTGCGGTAATCCGCTGGCAGTATTATACAGAGGATGGATTTCAGCCGCTTTCCTGTAAGGACAAGACGGGAACGCTTCTTTGCGACGGAGAGCTTGTATTCTGGGGACAGAAAAAGCCTGCGGTGTATCGGGAGCTTCCCGCGCAAGGATACTGCATCTGCGGAGAGCTTATGCAGGCGGAGTATGACGTCGCGCCGCAGATCCTCGGCATCTTTGGATTCCTGTTCGAAGTATGGCAGAAAGAAACAAGCTGCGTGATGCGAAGTTTCAAGAAGAGCGCGGAGCATGAGGTGTCGTGCGAATTTCTTGAGGACGAATATGTACGCGTCTACTGCCGCGAGGGGGACGGCAAGTCGTACCGCCTGTATGAACCGGCTGCCCAGGAGGGGATAAGGGGACGGTTTTACCGCAGGGAGAGGCTTTCAGACGGCAGGATCGCTGTGCATTTCGACAGGCAGTCGTTTGGATTTGGACCGGCCCGGGTCAAGGATGCGGTACGGATTGCAGTCTATAATGAACGCATGATGAGAAAGTATGAGCTCGGCACAGTCTACGGATATGACGATCAGGAGATCGAACTGCCGGCGGAACATATCGTTCCGGAATCGTTCTGCCTGCTGGCGGAGCGGATCGATGCGGACGGCGTTGCGTATTATGATTTCGTAAAGCCGGACAGAGAGCAGGAGGACGAGCTGTCATACGAGCTTCTGCCCGCAGAGGGGAAGATCCGGATTCGTGATGCCGGAGATTATATCGAGGCAAAGCTGTATCTTTGCAGTCTTGCATCCACGCGGGGAGCTCAGGGAAATATCCGTGCCGGAAGCCGTCTGTATGCTCCGGGACTGCCGGATTCCGTCGTGTTTACAAATCCCGCGCCGGGAGCGGGAGGACGGTATCAGGAGACGCTCGAGGAAACGAGAGAGCGCTTCTGCCGGGACGTGGAGATGCCCGCTGCAGTTGTGAAGATGTCCGATTACGAACAGCTTGTGCGCAGAATTGCCGGGCTTTGTATTCACAAGGTTCGGGCAGTGCGCGATGATAAAGAAAATAAGGTAACCGTGGCGGTTAAGCCGTGGTCCGAGGAGCCTCTGCTCAAGCTCTCTGCGCTGTATCAGCGGGTGATTGAGAAGTATCTCGATGCGCACCGCCTGCTGACGGTGGAGATCTGTTTGGCACCGCCGCAGTACGTTGCTGTGGACGTGCGCGGCACAATCTATGTAAAGCGTCACTATGAGCATTATAGAGAGGAGATCGAAGCGGTGCTGAGGGAGCATCTCGACTACGTCCGGGGAGATCAGCAGTTCGGCGAGACACTTAAGTTTGATCGGCTCTTTTACAGCCTGGAGCGGCTGGAATGTGTCGAGTCAGTGCAGAGTCTGCAGATTTATCCGCAGAACCGCAAGCTCGCAGCCGTGCAGGGAATGGATATTGTACCGCGCGAGGACTGCTTGCTGTATCCC
>CALWSC010000073.1 GCA_944384105.1 uncultured Lachnospiraceae bacterium
GAAAAGACTGCTTCATATGGCCGGATATTAAAAGGGGAAGTGAACGAATTCTCCACATAGAAGAAAAGTCATATAAACAAAAAAGATAAATCAAAGAGAAAGTTGCCAACGATTACTTGACAGTAACGCCGCCAAATTTTCCCCCAAAAATGATTGTATATTTCTCCCGGATGGATTATAATAGTAACTAAGATTAGGTTCACTGGTCAGGAATACGGGAGGACTGTTTTATGAAGAAACACAAGCACAAACTCGTTACTATCAGTATTTTGATTACGCTTACCTCGCTGGCGATTGCACTGATCAATAAATTCATTAATGCTTCCGCCATTCTGAAGAATATTCTGCATCCCGACAAGGGACAATATTATGACTGGCGCTTTGGCAAAATTTTTTACACAAAAGAAGGCACCGGGAAGCCCATCTTACTGATTCATGATCTGACGCCGGCGAGCAGCAGTTATGAGTGGAATTTGATTGTTGATACGCTGAAAAAAGACCATACGGTCTATACACTTGATATGCTGGGTTGCGGACGCTCTGATAAGCCGAAAATTACTTACACAAATTTTCTTTACGTTCAGCTCATCACTGATTTTATCAAATCTATTGTCAAAGAGCCCTGCGATATTATCGCAACCGGTCTGTCCGGTTCTTTTATACTCGGAGCATGTAAGATGAACTCCAATCTTTTTGGCAAAATTATGCTCATTAACCCTGAGGATCTGGCGGTACTGAATCGTGTTCCCACAAAGAACACCAAGATCGCCAAGTTCCTTCTCGAGCTGCCGCTGATTGGCACGCTGGTTTACAATATTATCTTTGCAAGAGCTAATGTAGAACTGCTCTTCACAGAGAATTATCTTTTTAATCCATTCCATTTGAATGCGAACGATGTAGACGCCTACTTCGAATCCTCTCATTTAGGACACGGAGACGGAAAATATCTTCTCTCCAGCATCAAAGGCAATTATATCTATCTGAATATTGCCCATGCAGTAAAGGAGATCAACAACAGTGTTTACATCATCGGAGGTTCCGGTCAAAAAGGTATCAAAGAAACAATTGCACTGTACACTTCTTTGAATGCCTCTTTTGAATATGAAATTATCTCTCGTGTTTCACATCTTCCGCAGTTGGAAGAGCCTGTGAAACTATTAGAGCAGATAAGAATTTTCTTTTAACCTTATTTTGAACAAGAGGCGCCGAGCTTTTAAACTCGGCGCCTCTTGTTATTTTCCAGGATGTTTCACGTGAAACATTTTCCATCTGTATTATTCCGTTGTGTTCTCTTCCGTCCCTTCTTCTGCTGCTTTGTAAGTATCTACAGTTATACTCTGGAATTGCGAACCAACGCTGGAGGAAACTGTATGAACCTCTGTATTTCCCTCTACATAGCTATAAAAATTACCGTCGTCATCTGTATTTCCGAGATACAGAACTGCCGTCTCTTCTTCTCCTCCTTCACTGTCTGTATAATTGACTGTGATCTTTGTCGATGGTTCTGACAGTCCATACTGGGACATATCCGCGCAGTCATAGTTGATGTAATCCACATAGGTCAGTCCCGCAATCTGGCTCTTTAACTCTCCCACTTTCGTGGAATCCGCATCCACAGGGGCCTCACTGTTTTTCTGAAGCACCCATACCATCTCTGTATCTGCTGCATCAGAGTCTGTTTCATCAGCAGTTTCTTTATTCTCGCTGTCAGTGTCTGATGTTGTTTCGTCCGTATCCTCTTCCGCTTCTCTCTCTTCCTGATAAAATACAAACGTATTTCCCGCATTTTCCACCGTTATTTTCTCAATATTATCTGTCAGAATATCCGGGAAATCTGTACCTTGAGCAAAGTCATAGACTTTCTTATCAAACTGGCTCTCAAAACTTGAGCTTACTGTGTATACCGTTCCTTCCTTGACCGAAGAATTTAAATATAGATCTCCAGTAGTTGCCGCTGCTCCAATGTTCAGTGTAATTTCTTTCCCGTCATTGTCTTTGACTGTAATAGTATTGGAAGGACTGTCCAGACCGTATTCTGCTTCATCTTCAGCATCCGGCAGTTCCCTTACCGCTTCCAGATCTGCAACCGCATCCAGTACGGTTTGAAGCTTATCCTCGTCTACCGGAAAATTTGCATCACTGTCCAGCTTCCAGGTATTCTCCTGCTTTGTAAATTTCACAGTCTCATCATCAAGCTTAAAAGAAATTTCCTGAATATTATCTGCATTCAGGTTGGTAACAGCTACCGATTCCTCCGTTTTCTCCTTTTCCTCAAACATTCCCTGTTTGGCAAGAATATAAATCACTCCCAGCACCACCAGGACTGCCAGGGCAATCATTAAATTTCTGACTTTTTTCATAATTACTGCCTTCTCCTCTTCATCCAGATACCGAATCCGACAATCAGAAATGCGCACGGTATCACACCGATCATCATAACACTCCAGAAGCTGGAATCATACGCTGTATAGGTCAGATACTCTAACTCCAGACTCTTTGATGGAATTGATGTCACAGTTGCGTCATCAGATGTATTACACAGCCAGTTCAGAGAATTAGAAATCAACTGCGAATCGCTTCCCGTTACCATCTGGTCGACACTGTCTGTCAGCAGACTGCCTGAGGAGAAATATACCAGCTTTGTGGTCTTAGCTTCCTCTTTTTCGTTTTCATCCTCTTCTTCTGCTTTATCAGTGTCTGTGCTTTCTTCCGTATCGGTTGTTCCGGCTGTCTCTTCTGTATCAGCCGTTTCTTCCGTATCTGTCGTCTCGCCCGAATCGACAGTCTCCTCCGCCGCATCTTCAATATCTTCCGTGATCGCAACTCCTACATCAAACGGACCGTCTGTATCCCCGTCTTCTTTTTCCAGTGTCTCCATAGATTCCACATTTGTTTTTGCGTATGCGTCATCCGTAGTGGAGAGAAGAGGCGTTATATTCAAAGAATCTCTCGCATCATCCAGCTGGGTAATCGGCTGAGCAATCGGCATTAAAATATAATTATCGCTCAGTGACGATGTAATATCATGGCTGTTAATATCCGGAACAATATAATACGGCGTCATAGAAATATAATGCTGCATATCACCCTCGAATACTACGCTCTCCTCTTTATTTACTCCATATTCATTCAGCACAGAATTCAGATTCGGCATCTCTCCAGCACTATAATCGGTAAGAATCAGCGCCTTGCCGCCGCTCTTGAGATATTCAATAATCTTGGCTGCTTCATCGGAAGAGATATCCTTTGCAGGAGATGCAATCATCAGGCAGCCTGCGTCCTCCGGAACTGATTCCTCTGTCAGCAGATTCAGGCTCTGAGTCTCCATGTTGCTTTTCTCAACGAGCTCCGTCAGAGATGTACTTAAGCTTGCCTCTCCATGTCCCTCCAAAGTATAGATGACCGGATTATTTTCAGATGTCACATAAGCGATCGCACTTGTGATCTGTCCCTCGCCGTCGTACGCTGTTACCGTGCTGGAATAGTTGTAATAATTCATACTGCTCTCATACATAGATGAATAGTTTACTACTCTGCTCTTATCACCGCATACCACAATCACACTGTTCTCTGCTACGTCGCTGTCAGTATAATTGCTTGTAAAGCTCGGATACAGTACCGGATCCTTAACTTCCACTTTGATATGATCTGACAGATCATCATATCGCTGAAGCATTTTCTGGATAACATCATCCTCTGAACCATTCTGCGCAATCAGATACAGCGTAACATCTTTATCCAGATTTTTAACGAGCTTCTCTGTCTCATCTCCAATTGTATAAATCTTCGACTGGCTGACATCAATCTGTGTATATTTTGTTGGAAGCTCCCCGACAATCAGGTTCAGCACGATCACCGCAACAATCACAATTGCAGTGATCACCATGCTGTAGGAACCGTTTCTGATAATTTTGCTGTTAAAGTCGTTCTTAAAAAAGTTTTTTATCTTCGTCTTATCTAAAGAAATTTTTCTGCGTTCTTTTTTCATGGCTGCCCTCCTAATTCCAGCGTCTCTTGAGAATGGACTGTACTGTCAGCATCATACACACGCCGATAACGGAGAGAAAATACAATACTCCGCTCAAATCCAGAATGCCGCTGGCGAAATTGTCAAAATGTCCCGCCAGGTTAAAGATACTCAAAAATTTCTGTATTCCGCTCTCAAAGGCTGTAGATTTCACTGCATATACGATCAGCAGAATAATCTCTCCTGCGACCCCGACAGCAATGGCAATTGTTTTGCTGGCAAACATGCTCTGAATAATGAGTGCCAGAAGTACGACCAGCACCATATAGCAGATCAGGGATGTCACAGCAGCCGTAGAGAAGAACTGTGAAATTCCCTCCATCACAAAGCTGACAAACAGCACGCCGAAGGTGATAACTGCAGCAATCACCTGACTCTCCGTTACAGAGGAGATATACACTCCAATAGCAATATCGGCACATCCCAAAAGAAAGAATCCAACGATCACCGTGTATGCCTCAAACAATGAGACAGTTCCAAACTGACTCATAATGAGCGGATAGAGACAAATGACCGCAATCGGAATCGCATAAATCGTGACCAGTGCAAAAAATTTGCCAAGCACAATATCCCTGACCTTTACGGGAGCAGTCAGCAAAAGCTGATCTGTTTTCAGTCTTCTCTCATCTGCCAGGATCTTCATAGTAAGTACCGGCACAGCCACAAGAAACACAAACAATACCGCATTCAGCGTGTAATCCAGCTTTGGATACGCGGAATTAATATTGTAAGCCGTGAAATAAATTCCCGTGACCAATAATATAAAGAAGATAAAGATATAACCCATCATAGAGCTAAAGTAGCTTCTGAGTTCTTTCTTATAAATTGCTCTCATGCTCTTCTTCCTCCCCGCTTTCCATATTTGATTCTTCCTCACCCCTTCTGTCCACATCCTCCGGCTGTTCTGTCAGCTCCAGGAAAATATCCTCCAGCGTTGCCCTGATATGCTCCATCCTCAAAATCGGATGACGCAGCTCTGCCATCTTATAGAACAGATCTTCCCGGATATCAGCAAGATTCTGTGTCTTCACAGACAGATCCACACAGCCTTCTTCCTTGGACTCTTTTGCCGTCAGACTCTCAACCTGGTCTAAGGATTTCACCGCTGATATAATTTCCTCCTGCTCTCCTTTCACTGTAAGCTCCAGCGAATTATCCTCAAACGCCTTCTGGCTCAGATTCTCCGGTGTATCACTTGCAACAAGCTTGCCATGTGCAATGATCAATACATAATCGCAGACAGCGCTTACCTCGGACAGAATATGAGAACTTAAAATAACCGTATGATTTTTGCCGAGACTCTTAATAAGTTCCCGAATCTCTATAATCTGCTTAGGATCCAGTCCCACCGTCGGCTCATCAAGAATGATAATCTCAGGGTATCCGATGATCGCCTGCGCAAGCCCGACTCTCTGTCTGTAACCCTTTGACAGATTCTTAATCAGCCTGTTTTCCATCTCCTTGATCTTCACTCTGTCCATGACCTCCTCGATCATGGTCTCCCGTTCCTTCTTCGGAACCTTTTTCAGTTCTGCAACGAACTGCAGATACTCCCTCACCGTCATATCGAAGTAAAGCGGCGGCTGCTCCGGAAGATATCCTATGTACTTCTTCGCCTTTTCTGCATCATCCAAAATGTTGCAGCCGTTGATCAAAACCTCTCCTGACGTGGACGCAATGTAGCCGGTAATCATATTCATGGTAGTCGACTTTCCGGCGCCGTTAGGTCCCAGGAAACCGTAGATTCTTCCCTCTTCAATCGTAAAATTCAATCCGTCGACCGCCGTATGATTTCCGTACCTTTTTACAAGGTTTTTTACTTCAATCACGTTCCTTCCTCCTTATAGAAATCTCTTTTTCTGCCGCATTATGAGATTTTTGCTCATATTGTCAATATATTTGTCGAGTTTTTTACTCGCAAATATATTTATGAGTAATTTTCTCATATAATGTCGGTTTTTCGCCGTTCTGCGGCATCAAAAGGCAAAAAATAAGATGTATCCGAAACGGTTTTGAAGCCGTTTTCAAATACATCTTATTTTATAAAATCTATGTGTTTTTTTCCGTAAGAGATTGTGATTTTCCGGTGAAAATATTGTGAATTTCCTGTGTTCTCATCTCATCTAGCGAATGGGCTCTTTTGCCGGAAGCCCCGCTTTTCTCGGATATGTCTTAGGGGTGTTTTTCTCCTTTCGAATAATCACGAAGGAGCGCTCCATATCCGTATCTGTGAGATTAAATTTCACAATATTTTCAACTTTTCCTCCCAGTATGGCAATCGCTTTTTTTGCATCCTGAAATTCCCCATCTATCTTTCCGGATTTATAAGAGATAAATTCTCCTCCTATATTGGTATACGGCAGACAATATTCGCTCAGAGCACTTAGATTTGCCACTGCCCTGGATACGCACAGATCAAAGCGCTCCCGGTAATCCTTATCACGAGCAAAATCCTCAGCTCTTCCATGTATTGTCCGTATACCTTCAAGCTTAAGCTGCCCGATCACCTCGTTTAAGAACTTAATCCTCTTATTCAGGGAATCCAGCAGCACTACATTCAGGTGAGGAAATGCGATTTTCAGGGGCAGACCTGGAAATCCTGCTCCCGTTCCGACATCTATGACGCTTCTGACCGTTGTCAGATCGCAGACTTTGGTAATTGCAAGGCTGTCCAGAAAGTGCTTTGTTATGACTTCCTCAAATTCTGTGATTCCGGTCAGGTTCATAAAACTGTTCCACTCAACCAGGATCTCATAATATTTCAGGAACTGCCCGATCTGCTTCTCAGACAGAGAGATTTTTAAATCCGCCAGTCCCTTTTCAAAATGTTCTGTGTTATAAACTGCCATCTGTTCCTCCCTTCTCCTGCTCTGATCCGTACTGTTCCAGATATACCAAAAGCACTGATACATCCGCCGGAGATACCCCCGCAATACGGGAAGCCTGACCGATATTCATGGGGCTGTACAGCTTTAGCTTCTGCTTTGCCTCAATGCGCAGGCTTGCAACCTCATCGTAATTAATATCCTCAGGAATCTTTCTTCGTTCGAGCCTCTTAAACTGCTCTACCTGCTTCATCTGCCGTCGGATATACCCCTCATACTTAATCTCTATATTTACCTGTTCCTTCACATCCTCAGGAAGTTCAGGCCGATTCTTATCTATCGCAGCAAGAGCCTCATAGCAAAGTTCCGGCCGCCGGATGAGCTCCGCCAGAGAACTTCCTCCTGTGAGCGCTGTGGAGCCATTTGCCTCCAGAACCTCCCTCACCTTCTCAGATGCTCCGACAAAAGTATGTTCTACACGCTGTATTTCCTCCTTAATCCGGCGTTCCTTCTCGAGAAGCGCCCGGTACTGCTCCTCGCTGATGAGACCTGCCTGATATCCATATTTGCGCAGTCTCAGATCTGCGTTGTCCTGACGAAGCAGCAGGCGGTATTCTGCCCGGCTTGTCATCATGCGGTACGGCTCCCGGTTCTCCTTTGTCACAAGATCGTCAATGAGCACCCCAATGTACGCCTCTGAGCGGTCAAGCACCAGCATCTCTTTCCCCAGAACCTCCATCGCTGCATTGATTCCCGCGATCAGCCCCTGCGCTGCTGCCTCCTCATAGCCTGAGCTGCCATTGAACTGTCCTCCGCTGAAGAGTCCTTTTACAGTCTTGAATTCCAGTGTAGCCTGAAGCTGGCGCGGGTTGATGCAGTCATATTCGATCGCGTATGCATTTCGGACGATTTTTGCATTTTCCAGACCCGCCACGCTGTGATACATCTCATACTGGACATCCTCCGGCAAGGAACTAGACATACCGCCGATATACATCTCATTGGTATCCAGTCCCTCAGGCTCAATAAAAACCTGATGGCGGTTCTTATCCGCAAATCTTACGACCTTGTCCTCAATAGATGGACAGTACCGAGGCCCGGTACCCTCGATCATACCGGAATACAGCGGCGAGCGGTCCAGATTCTCGCGGATGATTTCGTGCGTCCTCTCGTTGGTATAGGTCAGCCAGCAGGATACCTGGTCAATCTGCACGCTCTCAGGATCTGTGGAAAATGAAAACGGAACGACCCGTTCATCTCCTCTCTGCTCCTCCATTTTTGAAAAATCAATACTTCTCCTGTCGATTCTCGCAGGTGTCCCCGTCTTAAAGCGCATCATCTCAATTCCCAGTTTCTTCAGGGAATCTGTCAGATGCGTTGCCGCCTGCAGACCATTGGGTCCCGTATAGCTGCTCACGTCACCGTAAATACAGCGCGCGTTTAAATATGTTCCCGTGCACAATACTGCCGCCCTGCAGCTGTACTCCGCCCCGGAATATGTCTTAACGCCTGTCACTTTTCCCTCCGGCGCAAGAATCTCCGTCACCTCCGCCTGGCGGATTGTCAGATGATCGGTATTCTCCAGTACGCGCCGCATTTCTCTCGTATACGCCTGCTTATCGGCCTGCGCTCTCAGGGAGTGTACCGCAGGTCCTTTTGATTTATTGAGCATTTTGGACTGGATAAATGTCCGGTCGATATTCTTTCCCATCTCACCGCCCAGTGCATCCACCTCGCGAACCAGATGACCCTTTGACGTCCCGCCGATATTCGGGTTGCAGGGCATCAGCGCAATGCTGTCCACGCTCACTGTGAACATCACGGTTTCCAGTCCCAGTCTTGCGCACGCAAGCGCTGCTTCACAGCCTGCGTGTCCGGCTCCGATCACCGCAATGTCATACTCTTCTCTCAATACTGCCATCTCTCAGTACATATCCTTTCTATTTTCCTGTACAAAACTTACTGAATATCTCATTTACCAGATCTTCCCCCACAGACTCTCCTGTGATTCTGCCAAGCGCCTCATAGGCGTTCATCAGATCTATGGAAAAGAAATCCTCCGGCATACCGTCCGCAATGCTCTGCCGCACCATTTGAAGACTTGAAAGCGCTTCCTGAAGCGCCTGCTTATGGCGCACGTTTGTAATATAGACCTCATCGTTAAATGCCAGTTCCCCGTGGAAGAACATATCCTTCATCTGCTGCTCAAGCTGCCCGATACCGGTCTCTTCCTTGGCGGAAATGGAGATCACACATTTTTCTGTCAGCTTTTCAAGCTCGTCTGCACTCACAGCAGGTTCCAGATCGGATTTATTCAGGAGCACAATCGCCTTCTTGTCCCGAATCAGCTCTATAATCTCATGGTCATTGTTATCCAGAGGCTGGGACGAATCCACGACATACAGGATGAGATCTGCATCCTTTACATGAGCTTTGGCGCGGTCCACGCCGATCTTCTCTACCGCGTCGCGGGCGTTGCGGATTCCCGCAGTGTCCAGGATGCGAAGTGCAATCCCCTGCAGAATCACTGTCTCCTCAAGCACATCACGGGTCGTTCCGGCGATATTTGTGACGATCGCCCTCTCCTCTCCCACCAGCAGATTCAGCAGAGATGATTTTCCGGCGTTCGGCCTGCCCACGATTACCGTCTTAATTCCCTCCTGGATCATCTTACCCTCATCCGCAGTCGCAAGCAGCCGCTTCACCTTCTCCTCAAGCTCCGCTGCAGTCATATCAAGCTCCTCCGGATAGCCGTCGAGGCTGATATGCTCCGGGTCGTCCAGTGCGGACTCGATATATGCGATGTGGTAAATGATCTTCTCCCGGACGGCTTTTATCTTCTCCTGAACAGAACCTTTGAGCTGGCTCAGCGAGCTTTTAAGCGCATATTCGCTCTTTGCCGAAATTACGTCCATGACCGCCTCCGCCTGCGACAGCCCGATTCTTCCGTTAAGGAAGGCCCTCTTCGTAAATTCTCCCGGCTCTGCCGGCCGCGCTCCGTTTCTGATTACGGTTTCGAGCACGCGCTTTACGGCATACACACCGCCATGACAGTCAATTTCCACCGTATCTTCCCCGGTATAGCTGCGCGGTCCGCGCATCAGCATGACCAGAACCTCGTCAATCATCTCTTCACCGTCGAAGATATATCCATAGTGAATTGTATGACTCTCCTGATCAGACAGCCGCTTTTTGCTGTTCTTCCCCGCCTTGTATACTTTATCTGCAATCTCAAACGCCTCCGCGCCGCTCAGCCGTACAATTCCAATTCCCGAAGGACTCATCGCCGTCGCGACAGCGGCTATGGTATCTGTCTTCATTATCCACTAATCCTTTCCTTTTGGAGAAACTTATCCACATTTTACATCTGAATCTTCCCTATTTTACTACGCTGCCGGAAAACTTGCAATACTCTGCCTCCACCGAAGCACCCTCACTGCCGCAGTTCATCCATGCCGTGCTGTTATATGCAAAAATCCATTTATAATCATCCCCAGCGCGATTCCTGCCATTGTGGGGATAAGCCATCCGAACCCGGCAGCGTAGCCCGGAATAAAATGGAATAATCGGGAGATTTTCTCTCCGAACATCCCCTGCTGTTCCAGAACCGTCAGTATACTGCTGGCTCCGCAGAAGAGAGCTGCACACGGATATACATATTGAAAATGTTTCAGCCACCGGTGCAAAAAAGCCAGCACGATCAGCAAAATCGCCAGCGGATAAATTGCGTTCAGCACAGGAATGGAAAACTGCAGGATTGCGTTCAGCCCGATGTTGGCGATCAGAACCGAAACAGCCGCAAATATCCACACCCATACTCTGTGACTGATCCTGGGGCAGATACTGTTAAAATACTTTCCGCAGCAGCTTAAAAGACCTACACAGGTATTAAAGCATGCAATAAAGAAGCATGCTGCCAGGATTACCATTCCCGTCTTTCCAAACAGGAACTGTGCCACTGCTGTCAGTACCTCTGTCCCATTCTCGGTCTCAGGAAATCTTTCTCCCGATTGCATCCCTATAAAAGTCAGAGCTCCATACACCGCCGCAAGAACGATACCTGCAATCCAACCGGCGCAAATCGTCTCGTTCATCACGGCCTTTTCTTTTGTAATCCCTTTGGCACGGATATTCACAGCAATGATAAGACCGAAATTAAGCGCCGCGAGCGTATCCATCGTCTGATACCCATCCAGAAATCCCTGCACCGGAGCCATGATCCGGTAATCTTCTGCAGGTACTGCAGCCCCTCCCGGAGATTTCATCAGTGTTCCCGCAAAAACCGACACAATCAGCATCAGCAGAATCGGCGACAGCCATCTTCCCAAAAAATCCGTAAGCCGCTCCGGATGCAGCGCCACCAAAGCTGCAAGTGCAAAAAACGCCAGCGAATACATAAGCTGTACCGTCCCCAGCGGAATTCCCTTTGGCACAAACGGCTGCACAGTAATAGAAAACGATGTACTGGCCGTCCTGGGAATAGCAAGGCATGGACCAATGGCAAGATACAAAAGAACCGTGTACACAAATGCAAATTTAGGATGTACTCTCGATGCCAGCCTGTCCAGACCTCCGGAGAGTGTCACCGCTACTACTCCAAGTACCGGCAGTCCCACAGCGCTCGCCGCGAAACCAAAAAATGCCGTCCATGTGTGTGTTCCCGCCTGAGCGCCCAGAAAAGGAGGGAATATCAGATTACCGGCTCCAAAAAACATAGAGAACAGTGTAATCCCCATCAAAACTCTGTTTTTGACATTAAACTTCTCAGTTCTATTTTCCATATTATATACTTCCTTATATTATAAAAAAATGGCAGCAGCGACTTTTTTTTCTTCCACTGTTGCCATTTTTTTATTTTCTATATTCTTCTGTAGATTACTCCCGCGGTGTTCTTATTTTCATCCACATTTAAGTTCGTATATCGCTTTTATCCTGTTACCGGATTGACGAAGATCTCTTCAGAGTCACTACTACATGGCGGTACGGCTCGTTGCCCTCGCTGTACGTTTCCACATATCGGTTGCCCTGCAGCGCTGAGTGAATGATTCTTCTCTCATACGGGTTCATCGGCTCCAGCGATACCGGCTTTCTCGTCTTTCTCACCTTAAACGCGATGTTTCTCGCCAGATTCTCCAGCGTCTCCTTGCGGCGCTTTCTGTAATTCTCAGTATCCAGCTTTACACGGATGTAATCGCCCTGCTCCTTGTTCACCACAAGGCTTGTGAGATACTGCAGAGAGTCCAGTGTCTGTCCGCGCTTTCCGATCAGAATTCCCATGTCATCTCCGGAAAAGTCAATATCAAGATTGTCATTATCCTTATTGTACGTAATCTCGATATTTACAGGAAGCTTCATTGCCCGAAATACACCTTCGAGGAATTCTCTCGCAGATTTTTTTAATATCTCTATCTCTTCCTCGCTTCTCTCCCGCTTTGGCTGTTCCTGCTGGAGAGTTTTGTCTTTATTCATCATATTTTGAGCTTTTTCCTCATGAGATTCCTTCTCGTAATATCTGTGATTTTCCTTTTTTCGGTGATTTTCACGTTTTGGCGCTTCTCTGCGGATATTTCTCTGTTCCGGCTCCGAATACTCTTCTGTCACATGCTCGATATGTTCAATGACTGGCTCCGGAACCACTTCATCCTCTTTCTTGCGTGCTCTGATGATTGCCGGCTTTCTACCGAATCCAAGGAATCCGGAACTTGCCTCCTGTACAATGGTATATTCGAGGCGGTCGCTGGATGCTTCCAGTTCTACACACGCCTTCGTGATAGCGTCGCTTACCGACTCTGCAGAAAATTCTCTGAATTCCATAACCGCGTCCCCCTACTTCTTCTTAGTATTTTTCTCATCAAACTGCCGAACCATATTTGCCTTAGCCGCAAGGCTTCCGGGCTTGGCGCTGGCGTTTTTGTAATATTCTGTGGACTTCTTCTGCGCCTGCGCTCTTTTCTCTGCACGCTCTGCCGCAAGTTTCTCCTCATCCACCTCAGACTGCGGCTCCTCGATCTTACGCACGTTCTGCCGTGCCTGTTGTGTGATCTTCTGCGGCGGAAGTCCTGCTTTTGCCCGCTTCTTTGCCATTTTTGCCTGATTCTGCTCGATCAGCTTGTCCAAATCTACCCGATCCATATACTTATTGAGAGCTATCTGCTGGATACTTCGGATAACAGCTCCGGCTATCCAGTAGATACCGATACCTACGGCAAGAGACAAACAGAACACTGCTGACATGATCGGCATTACGTTATTCATAGTTCTCATGGAGGACTCCATGGTACTCATCGGCTGACCGTCTTTTCTGTCAGCATTTGGCTGCGGCATCAGCTTATAGTTCAGCCACTGTGTCAGCCATGCGAGAACCGGAATCAGAATTGCCCCTATCAGAAGCAGATATGAATGGCTGCTCAGAGAGCTCTGAATAATAGACATCGGGCTGTCCGCGATATTCATTCCCGCAAACTGGCTTACATCTGCAATTTTATCCGATGTTGAATGAATTACATCCGCAAATCCGGAGAACTTGTCGATTTCTGCAAGCTTGTCCCACTGTGTAGGACTCAGCGCATATAAAAAGTCGATAACCACATTATTGGAGGTACTTCCCTCCACGATCTTGGTGCGCATCATAATACGATTATCTGACACGAAATCGCTCAAGATCTTCTCAAATCCGTTCACGGAAATAATTTTATTTACAAGTTCCGTGAAAATTTCTCGTACACTTGTGATATAACCGGGAATCCTGTAGATTACCTGATACAAAGACAGCAGGATAGGCATCTGAATTAAAAGCTGTACACAGCTTCCCATCGGAGATACTCCGTACTTCTGATATACTGCCTGTGTCTCCTCATTCATCTTCATCATAGAGTCCTGGTCTTTTTTGCCCTTATACTTCTTCTGGATCTTCTGAAGCTCCGGCTGCATGACAGCGTTCATCTTGGAAAACTTCTGCTGGCGGATCTGCAGCGGAGTCATCAGCAGGTAAACAATCACGGTATATAAGATGATGGCAAGACCAATGTTCGGAATATGAAGCTTCTCCAGAACAAAGTAGATACCATTCATCAGCCATCCCAGAATGCTTGCGAGCCACCCCAGAATCGGGGTCGTTGACTTCGTTAATAGAATGTCCAAAGGTATTTCCTCCTTCATTCGCTACGGTACGGGGTCATACCCGCCCTTTGAAAACGGATTGCATCTCAGGATCCGCCACATCGCAAGCAATCCGCCCTTCAAAGCACCGTACTTTTGTATTGCCTCCAGCCCATACTGGGAACAGGTAGGAATATATGGACATTTTGTCCTCTTCATTGGCGAGAGATACTTCTGATACAATCGGATCATCTTAATCATTATCGTTTTCATTTTTTTTCTTTCTTTCCGTATCCACAATTCTGTGGAGTCTTCCCAGGTGCAGCAAGGCGCTCTCAATCTCTTTATAGCCACAGTCTTTGGCTGCCGCTCTGGAAACTATGACAAGGTCCCATCCACTATGAAACAATTCCTCATGCAAACGATAGCTTTCCCTTATTAATCTTGTAAGCCGGTGCCTCACGACACTGTTTCCCACCTTTTTACTTACAGATATACCTAATCTGTTCTCCTCCGACTGGTTTCCGAGCGCATACATAACCAGATATTTATTTGCATAGGATGTTCCTTTCCGGTAAACCGTCTGGAAATCTCTGTTCTTTTTTAAGCTCTGCGAATATTTCATAGTCCCTCGTCCTCAAAAAATAAATAATTAAAGAGAAGAAAAGACCACAATACTGCGGTCTTATATCTTATGCTGATAATTTCTTTCTTCCTTTTAATCTTCTGGCAGCTAAAACTTTTCTTCCGCTTTTAGTGCTCATTCTTGCTCTGAATCCATGAACTTTCGCTCTGGAACGCTTCTTCGGCTGAAATGTCATCTTCATATTCCGGCACCTCCTTTATCCATAACCAATCTGCTTATGATTTTGTAAATTGGTACATAATTGCTTATGTATGCTAAAACATCATTACAATTATATTCATAAAGACCCCGAAAGTCAAGGAAAAACTGAACATTTTTAGGATTTACAAAATGCGCGGAAAATGTTGTCGAGAGCCGTCGCATTTTCTTCCACATATCCCAAAATAGGTATTCGGTTATCCACATCTTGTGGATAACTTGTGGATAACTCATGTATTTAGTGTGCATTTTCCACAGTATACCATGTATTATTCCCTATTTTTGCGGACATGCACAGTGTGCATAAGTATCCACAGTATATTCTGGATAATTCATTTCGACAATACTCTTTCCACGGGTTATCCACATATTTTTCCCCAGAATGTTGATAACTTGTTGATGAAAACTGGTTGATAAACAGCGCGATTTATTATAAGATATAGTAGAGTTATTATGTTTTTCAGGTTCCAACGTCATGCTTTCATGAAAATCATGACCTTTTGACCCTGCATCATACTATTAGATTATAGAATTGGAGCTTAATCATGGATATTATCGTAGAAAAATGGCAGGAAATCCTGGACTGGGTGAAACACGAGCATGAGCTTTCGGATGTTTCCTTCAACACATGGCTTGCTCCTCTGAAAGTGTACAGCGTAGAGAATGATACGATATACATCACTCTGCCATCAGAGCACGCGGATGCGATCCTTGGCTATGTACGAAAGAAATTTACTCTTCCTATTATAGTTGCCGTTGCGGAAGTTACCGGGAAGGAATATAATATCGAGTTCATTCTTCCATCTGAAGCAGAGCAGATGGACACAAAGAAGAAGCAAACTTCAGCCCGCCAGGCAGATGCTGCGTCCGAAAGAGCAAATCTGAACCCGAAGTATACATTTGATACTTTCGTAGTAGGCAGCAACAACAAATTTGCCCACGCCGCGTCTCTTGCCGTAGCGGAATCTCCGGGCGAAATCTACAACCCGCTGTTCCTGTACGGTGGCGTTGGTCTGGGAAAGACACACTTAATGCACTCAATTGCACACTTTATATTAGAAAAGAATCCGTCAACCAGGATTCAGTATGCCACAAGTGAAGAATTTACAAACGAACTGATCGAGGCAATCCGAAACGGAAATAACACTGCAATGACCAAATTCCGTGAAAAGTACCGCAATATTGATGTGCTGCTCATCGATGACGTGCAGTTTATTATAGGTAAGGAGTCTACACAGGAGGAATTTTTCCATACCTTCAATACGCTCCACGGAGCAAAAAAGCAGATCATCCTTTCCAGTGACCGTCCGCCGAAAGATATGGAAATCCTGGAAGAGCGTATCCGTTCCCGCTTTGAGTGGGGGCTTTTAGCGGATATTTCTCTGCCGGATTATGAAACGCGAATGGCTATCCTGCGCAAAAAAGAGGAACTGGACGGTTATAAAATCGACGATGCAATTATCGAATATATTGCCCAGAATATTAAATCCAACATCCGTGAACTTGAGGGATCACTCAATAAAATCATCGCGTACGCAAACCTGGAAAAGCGTGAGATTACCATGGAACTTGCAGAACAGGTATTAAAAGACATTATTTCTCCGAACGAAAAGAAAATTATAACTCCACCATTGATTATCGAAACGATTGCGGAGCATTTTTCCATTACCCCTGCCGAGATCACCGGATCGAAACGAAACAGCAAGATCGTATTTCCGCGTCAGATCGCAATGTACCTGTGCCGGGAGCTAACGGAGGTTCCGCTGAAATCCATTGGACAATACCTGGGCGGCAGAGATCACACGACCATTATGCACGGATGTGAGAAGATAGAAAAGGAGATTGCCTCTTCGGAGAATACCCGCAACATTATTGAGATCTTAAAGAAGAAGCTCAACCCGCCGAACTGACCGGACAAAGTGCTCTAAGAAGAACCTAAACTTATTCACATTGTCCCCGTGTATACGGTGTGGATAAGATGTGGACAACATTTTCCCCAAAAGTTATATACACGCTCTACACACGTTGTCTTCACACTTTTCACAGAGTTATCCCACCCGAAAATCCCTTTATCTACAAGGGGTTCGGGTACTTTTTCACATATTCACACCCCCTACGGCGATTAAGACGGATTTTTAATCTTTTATATTACTTTATACAACATTCGCAGAAAGGAAGTTTTCATCAACATGAAGCTAATTTTTTCAAAACAAGATCTTTTAAAAAGCGTCGGCATTTCTCTGAAAGCAGTTCCGTCAAAGACAACAATGCCGATTCTTGGATGCATTCTCATTGATGCATCATCGAATGAAATTAAATTTACATCCAATGATATGGAACTTGGTATCGAAACAAAGGTAGACGGAACCATTGTGGAAAAGGGCATTGTTGCACTGGATGCCAAAATATTTTCAGATATTGTCCGTAAACTTCCGGAAAATGATGTCACCATCACAACTGACGATAACCTGAACACTACTATTACATGTGAAAAGGCTAAGTTCAACATTCCCGGAAAATCAGGTGAAGATTTTGCTTATCTTCCCATTATTGAGAGGAATGAGGGAATTACTATCTCTCAATTCACCTTAAAGGAAGTTATTCGGCAAACAATATTCTCAATTGCTGCAAACGAAAACAATAAATTGATGACAGGCGAGCTCTTTGAAATCCGGGACAACGTACTTAAAGTCGTATCTCTGGACGGACACCGCATCGCAATTCGAAGGATTGAGCTTAAAGAAAATTATGCAGATCGTAAGGTTGTCGTTCCAGGAAAGACACTCAATGAAATCAGCAAAATTTTATCCGGTGAGGTCGACGACCAGGTGAATATCTTCTTTACGGAGAATCATATTGTCTTCGAGTTTGATCAGACTGTTGTGGTATCACGTCTGATTGAGGGGGAATTTTTCCGCATTGACCAGATGCTTTCCAGCGATTATGAGACCAAGGTTGAAATCAATAAAAAGGAGCTTTTAGACTGTATTGATCGTGCAACATTACTGGTGAAGGAGGGCGACAAGAAGCCTATTATCATCAATGTGGAGGATGGCTCCATGGAGCTGCGCATCGATTCCCAGATCGGTTCCATGAAGGAAGATATTGATATTGAGAAGGAAGGCAAGGATATTCTGATCGGATTCAACCCGAGGTTTTTAATCGACGCGCTGAAGGTTATTGATGACGAGCGCATCACGATTTACCTGGTGAACCCGAAGGCACCTTGCTTTATCAAAAATGATGAGGAGAGCTATATCTATCTGATTCTCCCGGTCAACTTCAATGCGGTGCGCTAAAGCAGGAAAGGGGAACATTATGGAACTGAAACTGAGAGATGAATTTATTAAGCTGGGACAGGCCTTAAAGGCAGCGGATCTTGTGGGAGACGGAGTAGAGGCGAAGTTTGCCATTCAGGACGGAGAGGCTTATGTCAACGGAGAGGTTGATACGCGCAGAGGAAGAAAGCTTTATGAGGGCGATGTTGTCACGTTCCGGGGACAGGAAATCAGGATCGTGAAATAGTCATGTATATTGAATCCATAGAACTGCAGAATTTCAGAAATTACGGAGAACTATCGCTTAAGCTGGATCGGGGAACAAACATCATTTACGGAAATAATGCGCAGGGGAAGACGAATATACTTGAGGCGATTTATGTGTGCGGTACGACAAAATCCCACCGGGGAAGCAAGGACAGAGAACTGTTAAGATTCGGGGAGGATGAGGCACATATCCGTATGTTTGTGTGCAGACAGCAGGTGCAGTATAAAATTGATATGCATCTGAAGAAGAATAAGTCCAAGGGAATCGCAATTAACGGCATACCGATCCGAAAGGCGTCGGAGCTCTTCGGCATCGTGAACATCATTTTCTTTTCGCCGGAGGACCTGAATATTATCAAGAACGGTCCGGCAGAGCGAAGGAGATTTCTGGATCTGGAGCTGTGCCAGCTGCATCAGTATTATCTGGCGGAGCTGATTGCGTACAATAAGGTTGTAGCGCAGAGAAACAAGCTGTTAAAGGAGATTGGATTTTCCCCGGAGCTTGCGTGTACGCTGGATGTGTGGGATGAGCAGATGGTCTCTTACGGTGCGCGCATCATCCGGGAGCGCGCCGCGTTTGTGGAGCAGCTCGGGAAGATCCTCAAGGAGATCCATGCAGGGCTTACCGGAGGTAAAGAGGAGATTGAGCTTTTATACGACCCGGATGTTGCAGCAGATGATTTTGCAGAACAGCTTTTAAAGAGCAGGGAGAAGGATTTAAGATTTAAGATCTCCGGCGTCGGACCGCACCGGGATGACCTGTGTATTCTGGTAAATGGAGTGGATATCCGCAGGTTCGGCTCGCAGGGGCAGCAGAGGACGGCTGCGCTTTCCATGAAGCTGTCTGAAATATATCTGGTCAAGCAGATGATCCGGGACACTCCGGTGCTTCTTCTGGATGATGTGTTGTCCGAACTGGACAGCAGCAGGCAGAATTATCTGCTGCAGAGTATCCATGACATACAGACACTTATCACCTGTACCGGTCTGGACGATTTTGTGAATAACCAGTTTTCCATGAACCGGGTATTCGAGGTCGTAAATGGTACGGTAGCTAAAAATAATTAGGAGGAATAACATGAGCGCAGAATACGGAGCAGATCAAATTCAGATTTTGGAGGGGCTTGAGGCGGTGCGCAAAAGACCGGGTATGTATATCGGCAGTACCTCCGCCAGAGGGCTTCACCATCTGGTATACGAAATTGTAGACAATGCAGTAGACGAAGCTTTGGCAGGCTACTGCGACACCATCGACGTGACCATACACAAGGATAATTCTGTAACGGTAATTGACAACGGTCGTGGTATTCCTGTAGGCATCAATCACAAGGCAGGTATTCCGGCGGTCGAGGTGGTCTTTACCATCCTTCACGCGGGAGGAAAGTTCGGCGGCGGCGGATACAAAGTATCCGGAGGTCTGCACGGTGTAGGAGCGTCGGTTGTAAACGCGCTGTCTACATGGCTTGAAGTTACAATCTTTACGGAGGGCAAGATGTACCGTCAGCGTTATGAGCGGGGAAAGGCGATGTACAAGCTGAAGGTTGTGGGAGACTGTGATCCTGAGCGAACAGGAACCATGGTAACGTTCCACCCGGATCCGGAGATTTTCGAGGAGACGGTCTTTGACTTTGACACTTTAAAGCAGAGATTCCGCGAGATTGCATTTCTGACCAAGGGACTCAAGATCATAGCCAGAGATGAACGCGGTGAAGAACCGAAAGAAAAGAATTTTCACTATGAGGGCGGTATCCGCGAATTTGTCTCGTACCTTAACAGGAGCAAGACGCCGCTGTATGAGGATATTCTCTATTTCGAAGGTATGAAAGAGAACGTGATGGTTGAAGTGGCGATGCAGCACAATGACTCCTATACAGAGAACAGCTACGGGTTTGTCAATAACATCAATACGCCGGAGGGCGGAACTCATATTGTGGGCTTTAGAAATGCGCTCACGAAGACGTTCAATGACTATGCGAAGAAAAATAAGCTTATCAAGGAAGGGGAGTCCCTGTCCGGAGAGGATATCCGTGAGGGTCTGACTGCGATCATCAGCGTGAAGATCGAAGATCCGCAGTTCGAGGGACAGACCAAGCAGAAGCTCGGAAACAGCGAGGCAAGAAGGGCAGTAGACAATGTGGTCAGCGCGCAGCTTGAAATCTTCCTGGAGCAGAATCCGGCAGTGGCAAAGATTATCGTTGAAAAGTCCCTGCTTTCACAGAGAGCCAGAGATGCCGCCAGAAAGGCCAGAGAGCTGACGCGCAGAAAGTCCGCTCTTGAGGGAATGTCCCTTCCGGGCAAGCTTGCCGACTGTATGGATAAGGATCCGAGAAACTGCGAGATCTATCTTGTAGAGGGAGATTCTGCAGGCGGTTCCGCAAAGACTGCCAGAAGCCGTGCGACTCAGGCGATTCTTCCCCTGCGCGGAAAGATTCTCAATGTGGAGAAGGCACGTCTGGACAAGATTTATGCAAATGCAGAGATCAAAGCGATGATTACGGCGTTCGGAACCGGTATCCATGACGACTTTGATATCACAAAGCTGCGTTATCACAAGATCATCATCATGACCGATGCCGATGTTGACGGCGCGCATATAGCAACGCTGCTTTTGACATTCCTGTACCGATTCATGCCGGAGCTGATCAAGCAGGGGCATGTCTATCTGGCAAAGCCGCCGCTGTTTAAGATTGAGCGCAATAAGAAGATCTATTACGCTTATACGGAGCAGGAGCAGGAACAGATTTTAAATGAGATCGGCAGAGACGGAAATAACCGAATCCAGCGTTATAAAGGACTTGGAGAGATGGATGCAGAGCAGCTCTGGGAGACGACCATGGATCCGGAGAGGCGCGTGCTGATGCGTGTTACTATGGATGAGGAGACATCCTCAGAGGTTGATCTGACCTTTACGACGCTGATGGGCGACAAGGTGGAACCGAGACGTGAGTTTATCGAGGAGAATGCAAATAAAGTCATTGACCTGGATATTTAGCCGAGAATAAGGAGAAGACAAAATGGAAGATAATATTTTTGACAAAGTCCAGGAAGTGGACCTAAAGAAAAAAATGGAAGATTCCTACATCCAGTATGCGATGAGCGTCATCGCTTCCCGCGCACTGCCGGATGTAAGGGACGGGTTGAAGCCGGTGCAGAGACGTATCCTGTACTCCATGATCGAGCTGAATAACGGACCCGATAAGCCGCACAGAAAATGTGCCCGTATCGTTGGTGATACGATGGGTAAATATCATCCTCACGGAGACAGTTCCATTTACGGAGCTCTGGTTAATATGGCGCAGGACTGGTCTACACGATATCCCCTTGTGGACGGGCATGGAAACTTCGGTTCCGTGGACGGTGACGGCGCCGCCGCAATGCGTTATACGGAGGCACGCTTAAGCAAAATATCCATGGAAATGCTGGCGGACATCAACAAGAATACTGTCGATTTCTCTCCGAACTTTGATGAGACGGAGAAGGAGCCGACAGTACTTCCTTCCCGCTACCCGAATCTGTTGGTAAACGGTACCTCCGGCATCGCTGTCGGCATGGCGACGAATATTCCGCCGCACAACCTGCGGGAAGTTATCAGCGCTGTGGTGAAGATCATTGACAATATTGTGGAGGAGAACCGTGATACAGAGCTTGAGGAGCTTCTTGGGATTATTAAGGGACCGGATTTCCCAACCGGCGCCACAATTCTCGGAACCAGAGGAATTGAGGAGGCTTACCGTACAGGAAGGGGAAAGGTGCGTGTGCGTGCGGTGACGAATATTGAGACAATGCCTAACGGCAAGAGTCAGATTATTGTCACAGAGCTTCCGTACATGGTCAATAAAGCGCGTTTAATTGAGAAGATGGCGGAGCTTGTGCGTGATAAGAAGATAGATGGCATTACTGCGATCAATGACCACTCGAACCGCGAAGGTATGCGCATATGCATAGAGCTTCGCAGAGATGCCAACGCGAACGTGATCTTAAACCAGCTTTACAAGCACACGCAGCTTCAGGATACATTTGGTGTAATTATGCTTGCGCTCGTGCTGGGAGCGGACGGCAAGCTGCAGCCAAAGGTCTTAAATCTGCTGGATATGCTGCGCTATTATCTGCAGCATCAGGAAGACGTTGTGACCAGAAGGACGCAGTATGATTTAAATAAGGCGGAAGAGCGTGCACATATTTTGGAGGGCTTATTAAAGGCGCTGGAACATATTGATGAGATTATCCGCATCATTCGCGCTTCCAAGAACACTGCGGATGCAAAGGTCAATTTGATAGAGGCATTTGCGTTTACAGACCCACAGGCACAGGCGATTGTGGATATGCGCCTGCGCGCGCTGACAGGTCTGGAGCGCGAGAGGCTGCAGAACGAGTACGATGAACTCACCCGAAGAATCCGGGAGTTAAAGGCCATACTTGCGGACAGAAATCTTCTGCTTCGCGTCATTCGAAAGGAAATTCTCGAGATTTCAGAGAAGTACGGGGATGAAAGAAGAACTGCGATCGGCTTCGACGAGTTCGATATATCCACGGAGGATCTGATACCGAAAGAAAATACTGTTATTGCTATGACGAAGCTGGGCTATATCAAGCGTATGACAGTTGACAACTTCCGAAGCCAGAACAGAGGCGGCAAGGGTATTAAAGGTATGCAGACGATAGAGGATGACTATATCGAGGAGCTTTTGATGACCACGACGCACCACTATTTAATGTTCTTTACAAATATGGGAAGAGTATACCGCTTAAAGGCGTATGAGATTCCAGAGGCAGGAAGGACTGCGCGCGGAACGGCGATTATTAATCTGCTGCAGCTCCAGCCGGATGAGAAGATTACTGCGGTCATCCCGATTCGTGAGTACAAGAAGGATCATTACCTGTTTATGGCAACGAAGAAGGGACTCGTAAAGAAAACGCCTATACAGGAGTATGAGAACGTCAGAAAGACTGGTCTGGCGGCTATTGCCCTGCGCGATGAGGATGAGCTGATAGAGGTGAAGTTCACGGACAACCACAAGGACATCATTCTTGTGACGAAGTTCGGTCAGTGTATCCGTTTTCATGAGACAGACGTCAGAAGCACAGGCAGAATCTCCATGGGCGTGCGCGGCATTAATCTGTTTGAAGATGATGAGGTTATCGGCATGCAGCTCAACACGCAGGGGGACTATCTTCTGATTGCGTCCGAAAACGGATATGGCAAACGGACGTCTATCGGTGAATTCACTCCGCAGAACCGCGGCGGAAAGGGTGTAAAATGCTATAAGATCACCGAGAAGACAGGAAATGTTGTGGGCGTCAAAGCAGTTAATGAAGAGAATGAAATCATGCTTATTACCACAGAGGGAATTATTATCCGCATCTCCTGCTCGGATATTTCAATCCTTGGCAGAATAACATCTGGAGTAAAGCTAATGGATGTTGCGGAAAATATTGCGGTAGCAAGCATTGCGAAGGTGCGGGAGAAGAAAGAGGAGACGACCCAGGAATGGACTGCCGCGGAAACTGCGGATGAAATTCCGGAAACAAAAGAATAATACAGCAGAAGCTGCAGAACAGGGAGGCAATAAAAGTGCGTATCGTAGAGGTAGCAAAAATTACGGAAAATATCAAAGAGATGTGTATTGAGGCAAACCATTTCCTGTCAAGAGACATGGAGGAGTGCTTTCAGAGAGCGGTAGAGAAGGAGGAGTCTCCGCTGGGACGACAGGTTTTGGGACAGCTCCAGGAAAATCTGGAGATCGCCGGCAGGGACATGATCCCTATCTGCCAGGACACCGGTATGGCAGTCGTGTTCCTGGAGGTCGGACAGGACGTCCATTTCGAAGGAGGAAGCGTTGAGGACGCGGTTAACGAGGGAGTACGCCAGGGTTATACCGAGGGATTTCTGCGAAAATCTGTAGTAAAAGATCCTCTGATCCGGGAAAATACAAGAGACAACACTCCGGCAGTTATCCACTATTCCTTAGTACCAGGCGATGAGGTAAAGATCACTGTGGCTCCGAAGGGTTTTGGAAGCGAAAATATGAGCCGTATCTTTATGTTAAAACCTGCGGATGGAATCGAAGGCGTTAAGGAAGCGATCCTTACGGCTGTCCGCGAAGCAGGACCGAATGCGTGTCCTCCGATGGTAGTTGGCGTAGGCATAGGAGGAACGTTTGAGAAGTGCGCATTTCTGGCAAAGAAGGCTTTGACCAGGGATGTGGGTGTGCGCTCTGAGATTCCATACGTCAAAGAGATGGAAGAGGAGCTTCTGGAGAAGATCAACCGTCTTGGCATAGGACCGGGAGGACTCGGAGGCAGAATTACGGCTATGGCAGTCAACATTAATACGTATCCGACCCATATCGCGGGTCTTCCAGTGGCGGTAAATATCTGCTGCCATGTAAACCGCCACGCGGTTCGCACTATTTAGAGAAGGAGAAGATGAACCATGGATAAACATATTACAGCGCCTTTAAAGGAAGACGAAATTAAAGATCTGAGAGCCGGGGACTATGTATTTATTACAGGAACTATCTATACGGCGCGTGATGCTGCACATAAGAGAATGAAGGAGGCTCTTGATGCGGGGGAGAGTCTGCCTTTTGATGTTAAGGGAAATGTGATTTATTATATGGGACCGTCTCCGGCGCGTGAGGGACGTCCGATCGGTTCTGCGGGACCGACGACCGCAAGCCGCATGGACCGCTATGCCCCGGAGCTTCTGGATCTGGGACTGAAGGGGATGATTGGCAAGGGAAAGCGCACACAGGAAGTCAGAGACGCCATTGTGCGCAACGGAGCCGTATATTTTGCAGCTGTTGGAGGGGCGGGAGCGCTTCTGTCCCAGCGCATCAAATCCGCCGAGGTGATTGCATACGACGATCTCGGTGCTGAGGCTGTGCGCAAATTAGAAGTAGAGGATTTCCCGGTTATTGTTGTGATGGATTCTCAGGGAAATAATCTGTATGAGACCGCCGTACTTGAGTACAGACAGGAATAGTAAAGGGAGAGACAGACAATATGAAGAGGATTCTCATGATGGTGCTGCGCAACCTGCTGTTCGTTCCATACGGCTGGTTTAAGCTGTGTTACTATGCGTCCCATGTTGAAAAGTATACAGAAGAGGAGAGGTATGCTCTTCTGAAGTATATCGACCGACATGCAAACTGGGGCGGAAGAATCACAATAGACACTCACGGCGTAGAGAATATTCCTGCCCAGAATGGGTTTATGTTCTTCCCAAATCATCAGGGGCTGTATGATGTGCTTGCAATCATTCAGGCGTGCCCCAGGCCGTTTTCTGTCGTTATGAAGAAGGAAATACAGAATATCCCGTTCCTGAAACAGGTCTTTGCCTGCATGAAGGCGATCCCTATTGACCGAGAAGATATACGGCAGTCCATGAAAGTAATTCAGCAGGTAACAAAGGAAGTAAAAGCAGGAAGAAATTATCTGATATTTGCGGAGGGAACAAGAAGCAAGAGAGGAAATAAACTGGGAGAATTTAAGGGCGGTAGTTTTAAGAGTGCAATGAAAGCACAGTGCCCGATCGTTCCGGTGGCTCTGATTGACTCCTTTAAGTCCTTTGATACGAATTCCATAGCAAAGCTGACGGTTCAGGTTCACTTCCTAAAACCGATCCCATATGAGGAGTATAAGGACATGAAGTCAACTGAGCTTGCCGCTATGGTGAAAGCACGCATTGAAGATACGATAAGCAAATTTGAAAATAAATAGAAAATCGAGACTGTTTAGGCAGCGAAAAGTGCCGGAATCCCTCTGGAATCCGGCACTTTCCTGCAGAATTACAAGAAATTTAAAAAAATTTGAAAAAAGCGTTGACAAATGTTGGTTCGTTTAGTATAATTCTTTTTGCTTCACAAAGTTAGAAGCGTGTAAAACTTAATATTAAGATTATGGAGAAGTACTCAAGTGGCTGAAGAGGCGCCCCTGCTAAGGGTGTAGACGGTTCGCGCCGTGCGAGGGTTCAAATCCCTCCTTCTCCGCTTAATTATAAGTTTTAAAAAAACTCTTGACAACGGTTAAGAGTTATGATATTCTATCAAAGTTGCGCCGGATGAGTCTTTGAACCGCGGCAAAACAAATTAAAAAAAGTGCTTGACAAACAGGAAGGCACATGATAAAATATCAGAGTTGTCGCGAAAGAGCGACAAACATGAAAAACAAAAAAGTTAAAAAAGTTCTTGACAAGCATAAAACGATATGATAAAATATCAAAGCTGTCAAAACGACAGGAACCTTGATAACTGAACAGTAAAACACATC
>CALWSC010000074.1 GCA_944384105.1 uncultured Lachnospiraceae bacterium
ATCCGGTTGACATTGATATATTCGTTGACAGTATAGCCTGTAATTTCCCGGAAGATCCGACTCAGATAGCTCTTGCTGATGTAAAAGCGGCGTGCTACCGCATCCAGAGACGAGGCCTCCGCGCAATGAGCACAGATATAGGATGCCACCTCGGAAACCTTCTGATGAGTGGCAGACGTCGACAGGGAGGCTGCGCTTTTGGGGGCGGTACGACGCCGCATGTTCTGGACAAAGAACAAAAGGCGCGCCAGTTTTGCCATGGTCATGAGCCGGTATCCCGGCGCCTGGCCGCTGATTCCGGCTGCAATGTTATCGAGAAGGACGCGCACATAATCCTGTTCCCGGGAGGACAGGGACAGCACGCCCTGGTTCTCCCTGAAGAATTCAGACAGCGTAAGCTCTCCGGTGCAGGATAAAAAGGAAGAGAAGGGCTCCTCCTTAAGCTCAACAGCGATCCTCTCGTGATGGGAATCTCCGTACTGACCGGTTTTGTGGATTTGATTGCGGTCAATCAGAACCAGATTTCCCTGCTTTACATGATAGATCCGGTTCTCAATAAAATAGTAGCGCTCTCCTTCCACGAGATAATAGATTTCGTATTCTTCATGGGTATGGCGGTGCGGCATATCAAAATCATAATCGCGGATTACCCGGTCGATATACATTCCGACTGCGGATTCACCGTAAATTACTTCCAGCATACAGATTCCTCCCAATCTGCCGGCGACGGCAGAACGCCGAAAAAGATAAAAAAGGTTGAAAATTACAAAAAAAAGGTAAAATTTTATAAGCTTATTATACTATATCGTCGTATAATGTCCAGTATAAAGAACTGGTTTTTTGTATGGAAATCCCCTGCAAATCGGGAGGCGTGAACGCAGGCATATCCGCCTGGTTCACCGCCCGCGGGAGTAAAGTCAACCTGGATATTTATTGGAAGGAGAAACAATATATGAGATATCAGGATAACAAAGTATCAGATATACAGATCGCCTATATCGGAGGAGGCTCCCGGGGCTGGGCATGGAGCTTTATGACAGACCTGGCGCTGGAGCCGTCCATGAGCGGAACCATCCGCCTGTTTGATATTGACCGTGAGGCGGCAGAAAAGAATGAAAGTATTGGAAACCGTGTGAGCGCCCGCAAAGAGGCAGTAGGGAAATGGGAATATAAGACATATGGAAGCCTCAGAGAAGTTCTGGAAGGTTCGGATTTTGTCGTTATTTCGATTTTGCCCGGAACGTTTGACGAGATGGCGGCAGACGTACATATGCCGGAGCGGCTGGGAGTCTGCCAGTCCGTGGGCGATACCGCGGGACCTGGAGGAATTATGCGCGCCCTGCGCACGATCCCGATGTTTGTTGAGATTGCAGAGGCAATCCGCGCGTATTCCCCGCAGGCATGGGTTATTAACTATACAAATCCCATGAGTCTGTGTGTGAAGACGCTGTATCATGTCTTTCCGGAGATCAAGGCATTCGGGTGCTGCCATGAGGTGTTCGGTACGCAGAAAATGCTCAAAAGCATTGCAGAGCGCGAGCTTGGTATTTCCGGCATCGACCGCCGTGATATATATGTGAACGTAATGGGAATCAATCATTTTACCTGGTTTGATTATGCCTCCTACAAAGGAATTGATCTGTTCCCTGTTTACAGGAAATATGTGGACAGCCATTTTGAGGAGGGGGTTGAAGAGAATGACGGCAACTGGGCAAATTCCAGTTTCGAATGCGCACACAGGGTAAAATTTGACCTCTTCCGCCGCTTTGGTCTGATTGCCGCTGCAGGAGACAGACATCTGGCAGAGTTTATGCCCGGAAATGAATACCTGAAGGATCCGAAGACTGTGGCATCCTGGAAGTTCGGTCTGACGACTGTGGAGTGGAGAAAGCAGGATCTTGAGAAACGTCTGAAGAAGAGCAGCAGGCTGTTTGCAGGCGAGGAAGAAGTGGAATTAAAGCCTACAGGGGAGGAAGGGATTCTCCTGATCCGCGCGCTGTGCGGTCTCGGCCGTGTGGTGAGCAACGTCAATATTCCGAATACTGCTCTGCAGATTCCGAATCTTCCCAAAGACGCCGTGGTGGAGACGAACGCCGTATTTGAGCGCGATGCGATACGTCCGATTGCCGCAGGGGCGCTTCCGGAGCAGATCTTAAAGCTGGTGACGCCGCATGTGGAAAATCATGCGTATACGCTTCAGGCTGCGCTTACCTGTGACAGGGAACTTGTGGTGAAGGCATTTCTGAACGATCCGCTGATCAGTGGAAAGGAATGCAGCGAAGCGGATGTCCGCGCGCTGGTGAATGATATGATCGAAGCCACCGGAAAGTATCTTCCCGATGGGTGGAAGCGTGTATAAAGACAGGAAAAGAAAAAAGTATTATTTTCATTGGAGCCATGTGATGTGCCGGGAAGCCATCCGTGGCTCCTTTTTTTAACTCCGTTTCTTACGCTATAAAGCTACACGGGAGTTTTTAATTATTGATTAAAGAATCCGGGGGACAAATTGTAAATAAAAATAGGATTAGGTGTACTGGAA
>CALWSC010000075.1 GCA_944384105.1 uncultured Lachnospiraceae bacterium
GATTTCTCACCGGCAGAAGCACCTTGGTAAGGGAGATAAAAGAGACATCAATGGAGACAAACTGCACCGGCTCGGCGATATCCTCCGGCGTCACATACCGGATGTTCGTGCGCTCCATGCAGACCACACGCCCGTCGTTTCTGAGTTTCCAGTCAAGCTGCCCGTGACCCACGTCCACAGAGTAGACCTTCACAGCCCCGTTCTGGAGCATACAATCCGTAAATCCTCCTGTCGAAGCGCCCACATCCATGCAGACCTTTCCCTCAAGAGACAGCCCGAAATGCGTCATAGCCTTCTCGAGCTTCAGCCCGCCCCGGCTCACATACGGAAGCGTGTTTCCCTTGACAGTGATCTGAACCGTATCCGGAAACATGGCACCCGCCTTGTCCTCTCTCTGCCCGTCCACCAGAACGCTGCCCGCCATGATAACGGCCTTTGCCTTCTCTCTGGACGGCGCCAGGTTTCTCTTTACCAGTAATACATCCAAACGTTCTTTCATTTTCTATTCTCTCCCGCTCTCCAGCGTATATTTTATCTTCTCTGCAATTCCCTCTGCGTCTATGCCAAGCATCCGGTGGAGCTCAGGCACACTGCCCTGTTCCACAAACTTGTCGGGAATCGCCGCCCGCAGCACTGGCGTGTGAATGCCAAGGGACGCAAGATAACTCTGTATCTGTTCTCCAAAGCCGCCGGTGCAGACATTCTCCTCCATTGTCACCACCAGACGGTACTCCTCGGCAAGCCTTCTTACGGTTTCCCGGTCAAATGGCTTGACGAAGCGGGCGTTTACAACTGCTGCACAGATTCCCTGTTCCTTCAAAAGCCCGGCTGTCTCCACTGCAGTCTTCACCATACTTCCCACGGCAAGCAGCGCAACACAGCCGTCTCCCTCACAGATCACCTCCGCTTTTCCGAGTATAACCGGAGCTCTCTTCTCCTGCAGCCCGTCATAGGCCTCTCCTCTCGGATAACGCACTGCGACAGGTCCGTCAAAATCCACGGCGAACTTGATCATATCTGAGAGTTCCCATTTGTTCTTCGGGGCAAGCACCGTCATATTCGGCATCATTGAAAGATACGACAGATCGAAGCAGCCCTGGTGCGTCTCCCCGTCACTTCCGACGAGTCCCGCACGGTCCACGGCAAAGACAACATGCAGATGCTGCATACAGACGTCATGTATCATCTGATCAAATGCGCGCTGCAGAAAGGAGGAATAAATTGCCACGACAGGAATAAGCCCGCCAAGCGCCATGCCTGCGGCGAACGTCACTGCATGCTCCTCCGCAATTCCCACGTCAAAGAAGCGGTCTGGAAACATATTTCCAAAACGCTTCAGACCGGTTCCGGTCATCATAGCCGCCGTCACTGCCACAACCTTCGGATTGCGGTCTCCCATCTTTCGCATAACGGTTGAGAAGATATCGGTGTAGCTCGCCTTGCCGCCTCTGTTTGCCGGAATTCCCGTGTCGATTTCAAACGGCGCTGTACCGTGGAAACGCGCCGGATGGCGCACCGCAGGCTCGTAGCCCCTGCCCTTTTCCGTCAGAACATGAACCAGCACCGGACCCTCAAACCGCTTGGCCTCGGAAAGCACCTTGATGAGCTGGCGGATGTTATGTCCGTCCACAGGTCCCAGATAGGTGATTCCCATATTCTCAAAAAACATGCCCGGAATGACAAACTGCTTGATGCTGCTCTTCGTCTTTCTGAGTGCATCCACCATACCGCCGCCGAGCCGCGGAATTTTCTTCAGTGAATTCTCCAGCTCCGTCTTCAGGTTCGTATACGCCGTAGCCGTGCGCAGGTTTCCAAGATACTGGGAAATTCCTCCCACGTTGCGGGTGATCGACATCTCATTGTCATTGAGCACAATGATGAAATTTTTCTTCAGCGAGCTCGCATTGTTCATCGCCTCGTATGCCATCCCTCCGGTCAGCGCCCCGTCGCCGATAACAGAAACCACCGTATAGTCCTTCTTCAGGAGTTCCCTCGCCCTCACATATCCAAGTCCCGCGGAAATCGAGGTGGAGCTGTGCCCTGTATCGAATGCATCGCATCCGCTCTCCTCTCTCTTCGGAAAGCCGCTCAGGCCGTGATATTTTCTCAGAGTATCGAACGCATCCTTCCGGCCGGTGAGAATCTTGTGCGTGTACGCCTGATGTCCCACATCCCAGATCAGCTTGTCTTTGGGAAATTCGAGAACTCTGTGCAGCGCGATCGTAAGCTCCACGACGCCCAGATTTGATGCCAGATGCCCTCCTGTATGGCTCAGCGACTGGATCAGGAA
Organism: uncultured Lachnospiraceae bacterium; assembly: GCA_944384105.1. Taxonomy (GTDB): domain Bacteria; phylum Bacillota; class Clostridia; order Lachnospirales; family Lachnospiraceae; genus Egerieimonas_A. The sequence goes on from CALWSC010000075.1 coordinate 2,291, forward strand.
TTCTCTGATCTCCTGCGCCAGCGGTACAAGCTCCTCCTGCGGCAGCTTCTTTACTGCATTTTCTTCATTTATCTTCTCCAATATCATTAGATATCATCCTTTTCAGTTCTTCCTGGAAGCCATCCAGAGCAGGATCTCCTCCAGAAATTCATTTCTCACCGGGAGGGTCAAAAGAGCTTCCGTCGCCTCCGCGGTCAGCCGGTCCACTTCCCTGCACGCGCCGTCCAGCCCGCGGAGTGTGACATATGTGACCTTATGGTTCTTTTCATCACTGTGGACCGGCTTGCCCAGCTCCTCTGTCGTGCTGGTCACATCCAGTATATCGTCCCGGATCTGAAATGCAAGCCCTATGCTGCGCGCAGCAGCCTCGATCACGCCAAGCTCGCTTCTGCCGGCTCCGGCAAGCGCCGCTCCAGCCATCATAGCACCCTCCAAAAGAGCCGATGTCTTGTGCACATAGATGTAATCGAGCAGCTTCGGTGAGAGCTCCTTGCCGTCATTCATCACATCTACGCTCTGTCCGCCGAGCATTCCGAAGATGCCGGACTTACGTGCCAGAATCTGCAGCGCTCTCTGCACATTTTCCGTCTGATCCGTCAGAGAGAACGCGCACAGCGCTGTCTCATACGCGTAATTTAACAGCGCGTCTCCGCTTAAAATTCCCAGCGCCTCGCCGTACACTGCATGGGTTGTCTTCCTGCCGCGGCGGTATTCATCGTTGTCGATCGCCGGCAGATCGTCATGAATCAGCGAATGGGTGTGTATCATCTCCATCGCAGCCATGAACGGTTCGATCTGTCTTCCCTCCCCGCCGAACATACGGTATGTCTCATACATAAGAATCGGGCGCAGCCGCTTGCCGCCGGCCGTCATGCTGTAGTTTATCGCCTCCGCCAGACGCGCAGCGAAGCCCTCCTCCTTCGGAAGATAGCTTCGGATTACCTGCTCAGCGTAATCTCTGCTCTCCTGCAGCTTTTTCTTAAAATTCTTCGAGTTCTCCATTCTGATTCACCTGCATCATTTTCTTTTCCACAGTATCTATCTTTTCATTGCACAGTTTCAAAAGCTCCATGCCTCTCTGATACAGCGCAAACGATTCTTCCAGAGGCGTCTCCTGATCCTCCAGTCTCTCCACTACGCTATCCAGAAGCTCAAATGCTTCCTCCACTGTCAGTTCCTTCTTGTCCATCAGCTCTCTCCTCCCGGATTTCTTCCACACGCGCCAGAATGCTTCCGTCGGTCACTCGGATCTCCAGCATACTGCCTCTATGTGTCTGCCGTATGCTCGTGACTGTCCTGCCCCGGTCGTCCCGAATATAAGAATACCCCTGGCAAAGCTTCTCCAGAGGGGAAAGCCCCCGCATGCGCTCTGCCAGAAGCTGGAAGCGGTGCCGGTATTCTCTCGTCCTGTCCGTCATTTTCTCCTGCAGCCTGCGCTCCATGTCTGTCAGAAGCTGGCGCTTTTCCCGTATCCTGCTCTCAGGGCTTGCATAGGACAGCCGCATCCGGCACTGTCTGGCACGGCCTCTCGCCGCTTCCGTCTTTGACGCCAGTGCATGCTCCATTCTCCTTCTGCACAGTGCGAGCTGTTCAAGCAGCCCGCGCACGTCCGCCACAGCAAGCTCCGCCGCTGCAGACGGAGTCGGAGCACGCAGATCCGCTGCGTAATCGGCAATTGTCACATCGGTCTCATGCCCGACTGCAGAGATCACCGGCGTCGTACAGTTGAAGATCGCGCGCGCGACCTCCTCCTCGTTAAATGCCCATAGATCCTCAATCGAACCTCCGCCTCTTCCCACAATGATCACATCCAGTCCCATCGCGTCAAGTGTCTCAATGCCCTTTACAATGCTCTCTTTCGCACCCTCTCCCTGTACCTGGGCCGGGTAGAGGATGATCTGCAGAAAAGGATTTCTTCTCAAAGCAATGTTGCGGATATCCTGCACAGCAGCTCCGGTCGGCGCCGTCACAACGCCCAGTGTCCTGGCATATGCCGGAATTGGCTGCTTATACTGCTGGGAGAACATTCCCATCTCCTCAAGCTCTTCTTTGAGTGCCAGAAAGCGTTCGTACAGCGCGCCCGCTCCCTCCAGGGAGATCTTCTTCGCATAGAGCTGATAGCGCCCGTCCCGCTCATAGACCTCCACGCTTCCGGTCACGACGACCTTCTGCCCGTTCTTCATCAGAAAGCCAAGCCCGCGGCGCGCCCCTGCAAACATCACGCAGGAAATCACGCCGCTTACATCCTTCAGGGAAAAATAGATATGTCCCGATGTGTGATATTTCAGGTTGCTCACTTCTCCGCTGACGCTGATGCGCCGGAGCATGAAATCCTGGGTGAACATCGTCCTGATATAAGTATTTACCTGTCCGACCGAATAAATGCGTTCCACAAGCCGCCTCCGCTCTATGATTCAGATTCTGATTCGGAGCGGCTGATCGTCCCGAGAATTCCGTTAATAAAGGATGCCGATCCATCCTGTCCGAATCTCTTTGCCATCTCCACAGCCTCGTTGATCGCGACCTTCACCGGCACGTCCTCGTCAAACTTCATCTCATACACAGCCAGGCGCAGAATCGTCAGATCCACCTTGCTCATGCGGGAGGTCTTCCAGCCTGAAGATGCACCGTTTAAGAGGGCATCGATCTCGGATTCACGTTCCATAATGCGGTGATACTTCGCTTCCATGTACGATTTATCCTTCTCGCTGAGATCCTCGATCTCCTCAAAGTACATCGCAAGCTGCTCCGGCATCTCCTCTGCACCGTTAAATTCTGTCATAAAAAGGAGCTTAAAGATATTCTCCCTGAGTTTACTTCTGTTCATTCTCATCCTCCGTCTAACATACAAGGAACCGCGGGGTCTTGCCACTCCGCGGTTTCGTGTCACTTTTTTTGCGGTATCCCCGTCTGCCGGGGCGCTCTTACTTATCCTTTTCCATCTCCACGCCGGCGATGCTGATGTTCACATCGGATACCTCCAGGCCAGTCATGTTCTCGATCGCGGACTTAACTCTCTCCTGCACGGCCTCGCTCGTCTTCGGGATGCTGTATCCGAACTTCATGTTCAGCGTCAAATCCACACATACAACGCCTTCAAGCACATCCACTTTAACGCCTCTGGAAAGGCTCTTCATTCCCAGCTTGCCCACGACTTCATTGGTGATATTCCCAGCCATAGAAGCTACACCTTCTACCTCTGTGGCCGCCAGCCCTGCAATGATTGCCACAACTTCATCCGCAATCTGCACGGTACCAACAGTATCATCGTCGTATATCGTATAAGTATTCCTCTTACTCTCTGCCATTGCAACAACCTCCTACGGCTAACTTTGAATTCATTATACCAAAGTCACCGTGAAAATAAAAGGGGTTCCGTCTAATTTCTGCTGAATTCTTCAAGCACCAGTCCCTCGTTGCGGTCAAGTGTCATACCCACGCTCCAGGAGTTGATAAACAGAAGCAGCGGGTTGCCTTTCATATCCTTGACTTTCTTCATATCCGAGGTTCCGATCAGCTTCTCTACATTGACCTCATCTTTATTTGCGATCCAGCGGATATGCTCGTAAGGCAGGTTTTCAAGGCGAATATCCACGTTGTACTCATTCTCCAGGCGGTATTTGAGCACGTCGAACTGCAGCACGCCGACGACGCCTACGATGATTTCTTCCATGCCGCCCATAAACTCCTGGAAAATCTGAATTGCACCCTCCTGAGCAATCTGGTTGACGCCCTTTACGAACTGCTTTCTCTTCATACTGTCAAGCAGGCGCACGCGCGCGAAATGCTCCGGCGCAAATGTCGGGATGCCCTCATAGGAGAACTTCTTTCCCGGCATGCAGATTGTGTCTCCTATGGAGAAAATGCCCGGATCGAATACTCCGATAATATCTCCGGCATACGCTTCATCCACGATATGGCGGTCAGAAGCCATCATCTGCTGCGGCTGGGAAAGGCGCAGCTTCTTATTTCCCTGCACATGGTAGACCTCCATGCCCGCGTCGAATTTTCCCGAGCAGATGCGCATAAACGCGATGCGGTCACGGTGCGCCTTGTTCATATTTGCCTGAATCTTGAACACAAACGCGGAGAACTCCTCCTTCATCGGGTCAATCACGCCGCAGTCCGCGGTGCGCGGCAGCGGGCTGCTCGTCATGCGCAGAAAATGCTGCAGAAACGTCTCGACACCGAAGTTCGTAAGCGCGGAGCCGAAGAATACCGGGGAAAGTTCTCCCTTTGACACCTTCTCAATGTCAAACTCCGCCGCAGCGCCGTCCAGCAGCTCAATTTCTTCCAGAAGCTGCTCCTTTTGTTCCTCTGTCATGACTTCCTCAAGGCGCGCATCCTCCAGTCCGATCTCCTCGATTACGCCCTCCTTCGTTCCCTTCTGGGTATCAGAAAACGTCAGAACCTTCTGCGTCTCCCTGTCGTACACTCCGCGGAACACCTTTCCGGATCCGATCGGCCAGTTTACCGGACATGTCGGAATCCCAAGCTCCTTTTCGATATCATCCAGAAGCTCGAACGTGTCGTTTGCATCTCTGTCCATTTTGTTGATAAATGTAAAAATCGGGATATGGCGCATTGCACAGACTTTAAACAGCTTTCTCGTCTGTGCCTCCACTCCCTTTGACGCATCGATTACCATAACTGCGGAATCTGCAGCCATCAGGGTTCGGTATGTGTCCTCAGAGAAATCCTGGTGTCCCGGCGTATCCAGGATGTTTATGCAGTAACCGCCGTAATTAAACTGAAGCACAGAGGATGTGACGGAGATACCTCTCTCCTTTTCTATCTCCATCCAGTCAGAAACCGCGTGCCGCGCGGTAGCCTTCCCCTTTACGGAACCCGCCAGGTTAATCGCCCCTCCGTACAGAAGGAACTTCTCCGTCAGAGTCGTCTTTCCGGCGTCAGGGTGGGAGATAATTGCAAACGTTCTTCTCTTTTCGATTTCTTTCGTGTAATCAGCCACAGTTATCCTCCTCTATCATTTATATTAAATACTTCTTATCTTTGCACTTACGTTATTCTATTATAAGGGATTTTGCATGTCAAGGGATTTTATGGCTTAACAGCGAGAAAATCCCATGGTATAATGGCAGGCGATAATAATCAGTTGAGGTAAGTACTTATGGAACAATTAATGAAGGATCTGGAATTTCTCCCGGAGGATCAGGAGTATCTTGCCGGGCAGAGACTCCTATTAAGAGAAAGCGCTTCTGAAGCGGCGTTTCTTGCGCTCGTGCGCGATTTTACGGAAAAGCTTCCTGATGATACCTCCCCTGCGGAGGCGGCGCTTTTGCGGCTTGCCGAAGACACAGCCATCCATCCGTATACTATGAACCTGCTCTTTCTGCTCGAGTGCGCGCTTTGGCTGCGGAAGGCTTATGCGCATGCCGGTTATACGGATGCATTGTTTCTTGACACAATGCGCGATCTGAAATGGAAAGCTGCAGAGTGCAGGGATGTCTACGGCGTTGCGGGAAATTTTGTGATGTTTTGGTACCCCGGCTTTTACCAGCTCAAACGGTTCGCGCTCGGTCGCCTGCAGTTTGAGCTGTATAGCTTTCCCTGCCACTCCAGTCATATTTCCGGCGTCACGATACGTAAAGGAAGTCCTGTAATCAATCTGCATATCCCCTCATGCGGACCGCTCACAAAGGAGCTGTGGGAAGATTCCATTCATCGCGCCATGGACTTCTTCTCCGGTGACTTTCCGGACGGAATATTCCCGTTCTTTATCGAGTCGTGGATTGCCGATCCGGATCTGGCGCCGCTGCTGCCCGATGGCAATCTAAAAGATTTTGCAGAGCTGTTCACTCTCGTGGATGTTCACAAGTTTGCTGACTTTCCAGACGGCTGGAGAATCTTCGGAAAGGACTGGAAACTGGATCCTAAGGATCTGCCGCGCCGCACACGGCTTCAGAAGAATGTCGCTGATTTTCTCGCGCGCGGCGGGAAAATCGGCGAAGGTTTCGGCGCTTTTATCCGCCGCAGAACATAGGGCTGCAAAAGGGCAGAATCCCCGGACTCCATGCCGCAGGATTCTGCCCTTATCTTACTGCTCCGTATCTTCTGCCGGTGCCGTATCGCCTGTCAATTCCGCATCTTCCTGTTCTGCTGCCGGATCGGCTCCCGCCTCTGTCTGCGTCATCGGTGTGATGACAATATTCTCAGGGGATACTCCGGTCTTTCTCTTTACGATATCCTCGATCTGCGCGCGGCTCGCCTCATCGATCTCTGTCTGCGGGATCACGATGTCAGCAGTTTCCCCGGTTAAGTTTACTACTGCGTTCGTAAAGCCCTTTGCCTCCAGCAAAAGCTCTGCTGCTGCCTCTTTTTCCACGAGATCTGTCATATTTACCATAGTCTCCACAGCGTCCTGGCGCTCTTCATCCGACAGTTCCGTGTTATTGATAATGCTGTTGAGCGTTTCCTTATTCTGCGCCCGCACCTGCTCGCGGCTGATCTTAGCCTGCGCCATGTATGTAGAGGCGCCCGTCAGCACCGCCTCCCCCGGCGTTTCCGAAGTTTCCTGCACATCCGCCTCCTCTCCGGTGTCCGCCAGCGCCGTATCGTCCCCGATATCCAGATCCAGGCTCTCAATATCCTCCAGAATGGTGCTGGCATCTGCCGCATCCTCCGCCTTTGCCTTGGAATCCTCCCCTGACGACAGCCGGCTGTCCGAATAATTGATATATCCGGCAACCGCGATCATAACCGCTAGGGCAGTGATGATGATTTGATTCTTCTTGAAGATTTTTTTCAAGTCGGCTTACTCCTTTATTTCATTTTCATTACTTTTATTTTATTAACGTCAATGTGAAATAATGCCATCACAGCCTCCTGAATTTGCCGTATGATCACAGGATCGGAGCCGCCCTCGGCGACAATAAGTACGCCGCGGATCTGCGGAAGCGTCTCTGATATCACATACGGCGTCTGCGCTCCGTCTGAATTTTTCTCATAAACTGTCGTCTCATCAGTATCCTGGGATGTACTGTTTTGTGCTCCCCCTCCTTCCTGCGTCTGCTGCGAGGCTGTACTGCTCGCCGGGTGATCCTTTTCCACCACTTTGGTTCCCGTGGATTCGAGCGTAATCATCGCCTTTACCTCTCCCACTCCCTCGACCTGGGAGAGCGCCGCCGTAAGCTGCTCCTCCATAAGCGCTGTCTGTCCTGTCTGGTCTGCTGCAGTCTGCACAGTTTGGGAAGTGCTCTTTTCTTTCTTTTTTTCCTTCCCTCCGGGTGCCGGAATCACGATCACCGCCAGCAGAGCAGCGATTAGAAGATAGACGAGCCACTGCTCTTTCTTTCTCATCTGCAGCTTTGCGAGAAATTCTCTCCATCTTCCGGCCATACCGCTCCCTCCCCTTATAACCCGAACCGCTTTCTCACGTTCTGCTCAGCAGCCCTTTTATACTACTTTACTGCCAGCCTTGTGATCTGTACCTGCGCCTCCGTAAGCTCATACGTCTGCATCATCTCCTTCTGAAAGCTCCGGGCCGCACGCTCCTCCCCCCTTACGCTCACTGACAGCAGCCGCAGACCGCCCCCGTCCGACCTCATCTGTACGCGAACCTCCTCCGGTGTAAGCCCGTGTGCCCTTGCGGCGTCTTCCACCTGAGAGCGAACCTCTGCAAGCACTGCCTCCCTGTAGTATTCATCCGTCTGCTCCTGCAGAATTCCCGCCGAGTTCTCAAGTTCATCAAACTTCTCTCCAATACTCTCCTTTCTCAGATATCCGGCGAGCACATCTCCCAGCCCGAACAGCGAAAACAGCGGCTTACATACTACAAGCAGAAGCAAGAGTCCGAGAAATGACTTGACGTACCTTCTGTACTTCTCGTCCGGCAGAAGATTCAAAATCACAGTCAGAAAGATAAAAAAGAACGCGAGATTTTTTATCCAGCCGTAAATCGCATCCGCCACACGCCCCTTCCCCCTTTCGCTATGTCAGCGTTGCCGCAAGAATCGTGATCGTCAGGATAAATAAAAGCTCCATCGTTGCCAGAAGCCTTAAAAGCAGCGCACAGCTCTCCCCCATTGTGTTCAGGCAGCCGCAAATCCGGCTGTCCGATACCGGCTGCGCGGCTGCTGAGAGCAGCTTGTAGCACAGCGACGTGATAAGCAGCTTCAGTATCGGCGAGACCGCAGAGAGCACGAGCACAATAACCGCGAGTGCTCCCACACAGTTTCGGATTAAAACCGCGGAGCCCAGAATCATCTCCGTAACAGCGTTTACTGCGTTCCCGATGCCCGGAATCGCCCCCGCAGTGCGCCCGACTGCAGATCTTTTCAGTGAATCAAAAGCAGGCGCTACAAGGTTTTGCAGTACCTCTATCCCGACAACCATGCCGAGCACCGTACGGAGCGTCCACAGCAGAATGCTCTTTAAGAGCTCTGCCATTCTCGACAGAAAATCCTCTCTTGTAAGCTGATTGACGAGAGAGATCAGAAGATAGGCGTGAATTCCGGGCAGCAGCACATAAAGCAGCAGCTTTTCCGTCAGATAAAAAACGAGCAGCAGAATCTGGTAGAACACGCCTGCCGTTGTGACCCCCGCGGATGCCGCGACGGCAAGATAATATGCCGGAGCCGCCGCTTTCATAAAGGACACCGTTCCCTCCATCGTATGCTCTACCAGCGAGGAGACTCCCGAAAACCCCCGCAGCAGCAGCGCAAACAGAAGCAAATATATCAGATAAAATCCCGTATCTCCCAGCTGCCCGCTCTGCAGCATGCCGGAAAAGTTTCCCAGAAGCGCAGCGGCAAGCACAAGCAGCAGAACATATCCCATGATCTCCTTCTGTTCCAGCAGCTCTCCTGCGGCAGCGCTTATGAGAAGCTCTCCGATTCCCTCGGCGGTAAACACAGTTTCTCCGGCGATCAGCCGCCGAAGTGTGCCGGCAAACGAGAAGTCCTGCCCCTCCAGCAGCTCGTCCACCGCCTTCTCCACTGTGTCGAGCTCCATGCGCGAGAGCAGATCCTCCTCTGTCTGACCGGCAAATTCCTGTGTATCCTCCTCACTTCCCTGCGCAAAGGCTGTTGCAGGCAGCAGAAGCTGCACGACCAGCAAGACTGCTGCAAGAAATAATCTCACTCCCCCTCTCATGCCAGAAATTCCTGAATGGTCTCCAGAAGCGCCGCGAGTACCGGCATACTCAGCGCCAAAATTGAAAGTTTCGCAAACAGTTCGATCTGAGAGGCAACTGCGGAGTATCCTGCATCCCTGCACAGCCCTGAAGCAAACTGTCCCACATATGTGATCCCGACCATCTTCATCAGCGATGTCAGATACACGCTGTCCACCGGGATATAGCTCTGCAGCTTTTCCACCATCTCAATGACATATGAGAGCCGCCCGGATGCCAGGAGCAGAATCACCGCGCAGGTTGCAAGGCTGATATACAGCGCATATTCCGGACGTATCTGCTTTAAGAAGACGGCAAGGGTCACACCCGCTGCCGCCAGCGCGGCGACTCTGAGGATTTCCAACTGCCACTCCCCCTCTCAGAACAGAAAGAGCTGCTGAATCGTTTCAAACAGCTCGTTAATATACGGCAGCACCCAGAAGAGCACGACGATCAGCCCCGCAAGGCTTGTGAGAAACGCCTGCTCCTCTCTCCCGCTGTGCTTGAGCACCTGGCTGAGTACGGACACCAGGATTCCCACTGCCCCGATCTTAAAAATGATACTGACTTCCATCCGCCGCCCTCCCCGTTTATTCCCGCGGACAGCGAGCCAAGCAGCCGGAGCTGCATGAATATTTGGCAGCTGCCGCGGAATCTTTCACTTCTCACCAGAACAGGATCACAAGAAATACTCCCCCCAAAATGCCCAGGCTGCGAAAGAGCTTTCTGCGTCGGGGCAGCTCTTCCCGAAGTGCTGCAATCGTTCTCTCATTCTCCGAAAGATACAGGGTCAGAGCCCCTGTCTGCACCTGGATATCCGGATAGCCGAGCATCACGCCTGCCTCCTCCCACTCCCGCAGATCCTGCGCCGTAAGCTGCGTGCCGGCAAGATACTGCCCGGTCTTGTCCCTGAACACCGAAGCAAATGACTGCCTGTCATAAGCGTCAAGCTCTCCCGCCATTGCTGTCAGCCACGAGGCGAACGGCTCCTCCACTCTTCCCGCCGCCCGCAGAAACGCCTCGGGCAGCGGTGTCCTTGCCGCTGCAATTTCCTGTGTGAGCATACGGGCTGTCCGGTTGAGCATCAGAAGCTGTGCCAGGCGGCGGGCGTCCTCCCCTGCGCGCAGAAATCCCAAGCCAGCACAGGAAAGCAGCGCGGCAAGCAGCAGCATATTCCTCAGCACGCTTCATACTTCCTGTCATACAGACAGGTTCCCCTCTCATCATAGATTTCCTCCACTGTTCCCGCCCCCTGGCGCGCAGTCAGAAAGACAAGACGCTCAAAGACCTTTTCCTTCAGGAGATTGTCAAACAGCGGCTTGTGCCGGATGTCCTGCAGTGAATCGCCGTGAACCGTCGCAATCATACGGCAGCCGCAGTGCACGGCAGTTTTGAGCGCCTCAATATCCCCTGCGGTTCCAATCTCATCCACGGCCAGCACTTCGGGCGCCATAGACCTCACCATCATCATCATTCCCTCTGCCTTTGGGCAGCAGTCCAGCACATCTGTGCGGATTCCGACGTCGTTCTGCGGCACGCCCTGGCAGCAGCCGGCAATTTCGGAGCGCTCGTCGACCACGCCGACGTTCATTCCCCTGTGCCGGGCGTCACCATTTGAGATCTGCCGGATCAGATCGCGCAGCAGCGTCGTCTTACCTCCGCCGGGCGGAGAGACGAGAAGCGTATGGCAGATAGTTCCCGGTTTTCGTATGTAGGGGAGCACGGGATCGGCACACCCTCGAATCTGATGGGAAATTCTCACATTAATACATGAGATACACCGGACGGACTGGACGCTCCCCCGGTCCACAACTGCCCTTCCGGCAATGCCGACCCGGTGCCCTCCCTGTACGGTCAGAAAGCCCTGGCGTATCTCGTCCTCATAGGCGTACAGCGAATAATTTCCAATGTACTCCATCGTCTCACGCATGTCCTCCTCCGTCACAAGATACGGGTTATTTCCCGACCGCAGAAGCCTGCCGCTTCTGTCCAGCATATACTCCTTCCCCTGACTTTTCAGCATCACCGGGAGCTGTACCCGCATCCGTATCTCCTGCACCTTGTCCATATCCTGACCGGCCTGCTCCAAAAGGCGGCGCACCGGGGATGCGAACAGGCGGTAGATATCACTGTTTTTCATGTGTTCCACCTCTGCTTCCTTTTTTCTGCAGTACACCCCTTGGCGGGGTTCCTGTTTCTACAGTCAATATATGTGCGCCTTTTAAGGTTCATGAATATTTTTTCCGAAAAAAAGTCCGCATACCATCTCATGGATTGGTATGCGGACTCACAGTTCTCTAATTTGCACGGAAATTTCCCGCTCTGTACATACGGTGCAATAGCACTTATTCCGAAGTCTCACCTGCCAGAACCGGCACCGTATCTTTTCTCCTCCGATGCAGGCAGCGAGCGTACTGCCAAGATACTTGGCATAACTCTCCTCGCGCGTCCACCACGACAGGAAAAATGCTTCTCGGTCAGCGGCGTCTTCATACTTCTTATACAGCTCCTCGCCTCCAAAGCGGCGGATCAGGCGCGAGGGATTACTTTCCATCTCCTGAATATCGACTCCTACGTTCACAGGTGCAATTGCACAGACGGCAGTCAGACCGGAGTGACTGATGTTAAAATGAATATCCGGATACTCCGCAAAAAACGGTTTGCCGTTTTCATTTCGCGAGATCACCGGCAGGGAGGGGATGCCGTACAGCTCACTGATCCCGCGCGCAAGCAAACGCCTTGCGGCAGCCGAAAGGCGATGCGCTCTCTCCCGCCGGTTCTCCCCGCTGTCCGGCAGTTCCGCGACGTACAGCACGACAGTCTCACCCATCCAAAATCTCCTCCACGAAGCGCGAACTCTCCTGCTTCTTTCCGTGGCGCTCCTTCACGGAATAGATGTATAGATTCGTACGGGCGCGCGTCATGCCGACGTAAAACATCCGGCGTTCCTCCTCAATCTCGCTCTCCTGCTGAGCCTTATGGTACGGAATATTTCCCTCGTTCACATCAAGGATGTAGACTGTATCATACTCCAGTCCCTTGACGCTGTGCAGCGTCGATACTGTTATGCCGCCGCCTTTTTGCTTCTGCTGCTGCGACTGCTCCTTAAGCTGTCTGGAATATTCCTCCACATGCCTGAACCAGTCGTCAAAGCTTTGGAAGCCGCGCGCGGTATCCTGCACCTCATTTAAGATCTCATAGAGCTCCTCGGGGCGAATATGGCGATATTCAGCGTAGGAGCGCAGATATTCCTCGTAGCCTACGGCAAAACGGATATAATTTACAGCCGCAAATGGCAGCATATTTTTCATCACGTGAAGATCCCTCTCCAGCCGCTCAATCCGGTCGCACATCCAGTCCTTCTCCTCGTAAAAGGCGTACAGCGCATCAAAACTTACCGTCGGTTCATACAGGGCCTCCCGGGAGATATACCGGTTCGGGCGGTTTATTATCTGCAGAAAGTCAGACCGGCTCCTGCTCCCGCCGGCCAGCCGGAAGTATGCCATGATATCCCTCGCGATAAAGTGCTCATACAGATTCGGCAGGCTGTCACGCATCTGAAACGGCAGGTTATACTCCATCAGCTTCTCCACCGCCGGCCGGCTGCCGATATTTGTGCGGAACAAAAGCGCTGTCCCCGAGAGGTCATCCCCTCTCTCTTTTGCCTGAGAGAGCTCCTCCATAACGTGAGAAATTTCCTCCTCGGAATTCTCAAATGTACGAAGATGTACCGGCGGTCCCTCCTGCCTGGCTGCAGTCAGTTCTTTCTTAAAGCGCTGCTCATTATTCCCGATCACCTTCATGGCCTGGCGCAGGATGGGGCGGCTGCAGCGGTAGTTCACATGCAAGAGCACCTGCTCTGCCTGCGGATAGTCCTTCTTAAAATTCAGCATAATCTCCGGCATTGCTCCCCGGAAGCGGTAAATAGACTGGTCATCGTCCCCGACAATAAACAGATTATCCTCCGGTTTTGCAAGCATCCGGATAATATCGTACTGCAGCTTGTTGATATCCTGAAATTCGTCAATCAGGATATACTGAAACTTCTGCTGCCAGAGGCTTAAAATGTCCGGCCGCTTCAGAAACAGGTCATAGCAGTACAGCATAATATCATCAAAATCGAGCAGCCGCTTCTTTTTCAGCGTCTGCTGATAGCCTCTGTATAACTTCTCAAAATTTTCTCTCGAGCAGCTCGCGGAGTAGTAATTCTCAAGCCTGATCCTGCTGTTTTTAATCGTGCTGATCTCGCGGCTTACGCTCTCCATCAGATCTGTCTCATCCTCAATATCCTTAATATACGCCTGGATAAGCTCCCTTAGCAGAATTCTTCTCTTATCTTCACTTAAAATATTCTCCCCGCCTATTCGGTAGACCTGACGCAGAATCGCGTAAAATACCCCATGAAATGTCCCGAATGTCACGCCTGCTGCCTTCGGTCCTGCAAGGCGTAAAAAACGCTCCTTCATCTCCCGGGCCGCAGCCCTCGTAAAGGTCACGACCAGGATGGATGAAGGAGTTACCCTGCAGTTTTTGATCAGGTTATATACACGTCCCGTAATCACAGCGGTCTTTCCCGAGCCGGGTCCCGCAATCGTGAGCATGGGCCCTTTCCGGTGATTGACCGCCTGTAACTGTGCATCATTATACTTCATCATTCAGATAATTTTTCAATAGCCTTTTCAATACGCGCCAGGCTCTCTTCTTTTCCCAGCACTTCCAGAATCTCAGTAGCGCCAGCCGGCGTCATCTGCTTGCCGGACAGCGCTGTACGGATCGGCCACATCACATACCCGATCTTATAGCCGTGCTCCTTCGCATAAGCAGACAGCATCTCAAAAAGGGCGTCGTTGCTGTAATCCTCCTGTGCGGACAGAAGCGGCTGTACTTCTTTTAATACATTTAAGGATGTCTCCTCGGTGCACTTCATCTTCTTGTGATTGTACATCGCTCTGTCATACTCCGGCACCTGCTCGAAAAAGTCCACATGATCACGGATATCCGGGAAGACCTCAATTCTCGTCTTTACCATTGCTGCAATCTTGTGGAAGTCAAGGTCTCTTGTAATCACTTCCTTCAGATACGGGAGTGCCATCTCATAGAACTTCTCATCATCCATCTTCTTCATGTACTCGCCGTTCATCCAGCGCAGCTTCACCATGTCAAAGACAGCCGGGGACTTGCTGATCCTGTGGTAATCGAACTCCTTTACCAGCTCGTCCAGGGTAAAGAGCTCCTTATCCCCCGCAGGGCTCCATCCCAGCAGTGCTACGAAATTGACAATCGCCTCGCGCAGGAACCCCTGCTCAAGCAGATCCTCGTAGGAGGAGTGCCCGGAGCGCTTGCTCAGCTTCTGATGCTCCTCATTTGTGATCAGCGGACAGTGAATGTAGACCGGAACCTCCCACCCGAACGCCTCATACAGACGGTTATACTTCGGCGCGGAAGAGAGGTACTCATTTCCTCTGACTACATGTGTGATACCCATCAGATGGTCATCGACAACGTTTGCGAAATTGTACGTCGGATATCCGTCAGACTTGATGAGAATCATATCATCAAGCTCTGCATTATTCACAGTAATATCCCCGTAAATTTCGTCGTGGAACGTCGTTGTACCCTCCGTCGGCATATTGATGCGGATGACATAGGGCTTGCCCGCCTTTAAGTTTGCCTCGATCTCCTCTTTTGGAAGATGTAGGCAGTGCTTGTCATAGATAGAGATCTCTTTTCCTGCAACGGTTGTGCGAAGAGACTCCAGGCGCTCCTTATCGCAGAAGCAATAGTATGCATCTCCCTGCTCGATGAGCTGCTTGGCATACTTTAAGTAAATACCCTGAGCATTTCTCTCGCTCTGTACATACGGTCCCACGCCGCCGTCCTTATCCGGTCCCTCGTCATGTACAAGCCCGGTGTCCGCCAGAGTGCGGTATATAATATCCAGAGCACCCTCCATAAAGCGCTCCTGGTCTGTATCCTCAATGCGCAGCATGAACTTTCCTCCGGCATGCTTTGCGATCAGATATGCGTATAACGCGGTGCGCAGATTGCCCACATGCATTCTTCCGGTGGGGCTCGGCGCAAATCTTGTCTTTACTTCACTCATGTTCTCTCGCTCCTATCAAACAGATTCAGACTGTGCCGCCGGCAGTCATGGTATCCCGGCGGTCAAACCGCTTCTCATTATATACATGTTTTCTGAAAAAAACAAGTCCTCACGGATAAATCTGCGGCAGGACGTCCATTGCCCGTCCGTGGCAGACATAATCCGCCTTCACATCTGAGTAGTCCTCCTCCTCATTGATTAAAATAATTGACCTCCCTGCAAAATACTTCAGACACGTCGATGCCAGATTCGACCGGAGCGTACAGCCAAGCACCATAAGCACGTCCGCCTTGGAAACTTCATGCGCCGCCTCCGTCACCTTCAGGTTATCGAGCATCTCGCCGTTTAAGCAGACCTGCGGCTTTACGATCTTTCCGCATTTGTGGCAGACAGGAATCGGCACCGTATTCAGCATATAGTCGATTCCGTACCATGTCTGGCAGTGCGGGCAGTAATTATCGTAAATACTCCCATGCAGTGCCAGAACGTTAGTGCATCCTCCCCGCAGCGCCAGATTGAAAATCTCCCTGGTAATGACTGTTTTGAGCTTCCCGTCCCACTGCATCTTTGCCAGCGTATGGTGGCAGGCATTCGGCTCTCCTCTCTTCTTTAAAATCTCTTCTCTGTAGAATTCAAAGAACTGTCGGGACCGGTTCAGGTAAAAGGCGGTGGAAAACATCTCCTCCTGGGAATAGCCATACTTTGCCTCAATCTCATAGGCGTTTCCCTCCCTGTACAGAAGGCAGCCCGTGTCTGTACTCACATTTCTTCCCAGCAGGCATACAAGATATTCACTCTCCTGGATTACACGTTTTGCTTTCTCATAATTCATAGGGTTCCCTCCCGGCATATTGCAAATAGAAAATATTTCCTTGTTTTAAAATCATTATACTGCCTCCCCCCTCTTACTTCAACTGGAAAATCGAAAAAGCGAAGGCAAAATTATCTGCGCCTTCGCTTCACTCCTATTCTCCAAATTCACGCATGATGTCGGATACATGCTCCATTTTGCTGCATCTCCAGGCATTCTCCCCGCAGAAGAGAAGCCCTTCGTCAACTCTTCCCTCGACTGCATTTACGAGAGCGCTTGTGATACAGTACGGCGTCGTGCTGCTCGTACAGCCGTTGATGCACTGATAGCAGTGCTCCACCGGGATTCTTCCCTCTGCGGCACGCTCCAAAAAAGCATTCTCAATCGCACGTCCCGGCATTCCTACAGGGCTTTTGACGATACGGATATCCTCTTTCTTCGCATTCAAGTATGCCTGCTTATACGCTTCTGATGCGTCGCACTCATACGTCGTCACAAACCGGGTCGCAACCTGTACACCGTCTGCACCCAGTTCCAGAGCATGATCCATATCGCTTCTGTCAAAAATGCCTCCGGCAGCTACGACCGGAATCCGGCAATCCTTCTTCTTCTCATACTCCCTGACAAAGGCAATGATTTCTTTCAATTCCCGCTCATAATCCCCGGGATCGGCAGCATAGTGGTCAAGCTCTTCCCTGGAAAATCCCAGATGACCGCCGGCCTTTGGTCCTTCCACGACCAGAAGGTCTGGAATACGGCTGTGCTTTCTCTCCCAGTATTTTAAAATTACCTTTGCACCCTTCAAATTTGAAATGATCGGAGCGATCTTCGTGCCGGTCCCCTTCACCAGCTCCGGCAGCTCCGTCGGAAGCCCTGCGCCGGAAATAATCAGATCCGCTCCCGCCTTAACCGCTTCTCTTACGTAGTCTGCATATCTTCGCGTCGCGACCATGATGTTCACGCCAATGATCCCGCCGTGCGCTTTTTCCTTCGCTTTCCGAATCTCCGATGCCAGCGCCCGGAAATTTGCCTCAAACGGATTTTTAAAGAAATCAGGCTCTCTCCAGCCGATCTGAGCTGAGGAAATAATCCCCACTCCTCCGCATGATGCCACGGCCCCGGCAAGCCCCGAAAGGCTGATACCCACGCCCATGCCTCCCTGGATTACAGGAATTTTTGCCGTCAGATTTCCTATGGACAGCGGTTTTCTCTTTGTCATGATTACATTCTCCTAAATCTGTCATAGCGCTGCTGCGCCAGCTTCTGCGGATCCAATGACTGATATTTTGTCAGGAAGCCGCACATTTTCTGCTTCATATACTCTGAAATCTCCGCCAGATTTTCCTTATCTGCCGGGTGATTCTCCGGAATGATGCCCTCGATCACCTGAAGCTTCAGCAGATCCGCCGCCGTCACCTTCATGACTTCAGCGGCCTCTTTCGCGCGCTTGCTGTCTTTCCACAGAATTGACGCGAAGCCCTCCGGGGAGAGGATAGAGTAAGTGGCATTCTCCATCATCCAAACCTCATTTGCCACGCCGAGCGCAAGCGCTCCGCCGCTTCCTCCCTCGCCGATTACAATCGCGAGCACCGGAACCTTCAGATCTGACATCTCCATTAAGTTGCGTGCAATCGCCTCTCCCTGCCCGCGCTCCTCAGCCTCCATGCCGCAGAATGCGCCGGGCGTATCGATAAATGTGATTATCGGACGGCGGAACTTCTCTGCCTGCTTCATCAGACGCAGCGCCTTGCGGTATCCCTCCGGGGAAGGCATTCCGAAGTTGCGGAAAATATTTTCCTTCGTCGTCTTGCCCTTCTGCACGCCGATCACAGTCACCGGAACACCGTTTAACTCAGCGATGCCGCCCACAATCGCGCCGTCGTCGCGAAATGCGCGGTCTCCGTGCAGCTCAATGAAGTCATCGAAAATCCGGTTCATATAGTCAAGGCTTGTCGGGCGCTCCGAACTTCGCGCAATCTGCACGCGATCCCACGCGGTAAGCTCCTCATTCTTATGCAGTCCGCGGCGGCGCGCCTTTGTATTTGCCGCCGGCTCCGGTATCTTCTCCTCCGTCTCCGGCGCAAAAAGCTTTACCTCCCGGCAGTGCCATGTAAGCAGGCGCACAATCCGTTCCTTTAGCTGTCCCCGCTCAACCACACCGTCGATAATCCCGTGTTCCTGTAAAAACTCCGCCCTCTGAAAGCCCTCAGGCAGCTTCTGCCCAATCGTCTGAGCGATGACACGCGGTCCCGCAAAGCCAATCAGAGCACCGGGCTCTGCCAGGATCACGTCTCCGAGCATCGCAAAGCTTGCAGTCACTCCGCCCGTGGTCGGGTCAGTCAGAACCGAGAGATAGAAAAGTCCTGCTTCGCTGTGGCGCTTTAACGCTGCTGAGGTCTTTGCCATCTGCATCAGGGATGTTATGCCCTCCTGCATTCTGGCTCCTCCGGAGCAGCAAAACATTACAACCGGAAGGCGCAGCCTTGTCGCTTCCTCCACGGCTCTTGTGATCTTCTCCCCTACGACCCATCCCATACTCGCCATGAGGAAACGGGTATCACACGCTCCGATGACAGCGTCAATGCCGCCGATCTTTCCAATACCGATCCGCACAGCCTCGTCAAGATGCGTCTTTTCTTTCAATGCTTCCAGCTTCTCGAGATAATCCGGGAACTTTAACGGATCCTTTGTCTGAAGATCCTCAAACCACGGAACGAATGTGCCTGCATCCGCGACGAGCTTAATGCGGGTCTTTGCCTTCATACGGAAGTATCCGCCGCATTTCGGACAGACATAAGAATTCTTAACAACATCATCCTTATACACCGCTTCCTGGCACTTCGGGCACTTGATCCAAACGCCGGCCGGCACATCCGGAGTGTGTTCCGCTGCCGGCAGCTCCTCCGGCAGAATGTCCTCCGTTTTGCGGAAAAGATTCTTTAAATTTGCCATGGTATCTACTCCTTATTCCATATCAAAATGTTCCGGAATAAAATGCGTTGTGACATTTCCCGCGCGAAATTCCGGATGGTTCAGGATCTTAAACTGAAAATCTATATTTGTCTGTACACCGTCAATAATGACCTCACCGAGGACACTGCGCATCTTGGCAAGCGCGCTCTCTCTGTCCTTATCGTACACAATCACCTTCATCAGCATGGAATCGTACTGCGGCGGAATCTTATAACCGCTGTACAGTGCTGTATCGATCCGAACCCCGTTTCCTCCCGGAATGTGAAGCTCCTTTACGGTTCCCGGACAGGGACGGAAGTTATGCTCCGGATCCTCGGCATTGATTCTGCACTCAATAGCATGACCGCGGATCACGATATCCTTCTGTTTTACGGAAAGCGGCTCTCCGGCAGCAATACGGATCTGTTCCTTGATGAGATCCACGCCCGAGACGAACTCTGTTACCGGATGTTCAACCTGGATTCTCGTGTTCATCTCCATAAAATAGAAGTCACCCGTGTGATCCAGCAGAAATTCAATTGTTCCCGCGTTCTCATATCCTACAGCCTTCGCAGCGCGGACTGCAGTGTCGCCCATCTTTTTGCGAAGCTTTGCATCAATTGCTATACACGGAGATTCCTCAATCATCTTCTGATGTCGGCGCTGAATGGAACAATCTCTCTCCCCAAGCTGTACGACATTTCCAAACTTGTCCGCTAAGATCTGCACCTCTACGTGGCGCGGACGTCCGACGTATTTTTCCAGATACATCGTATCGTCGCCAAAGGCATTGACAGACTCTCTCTGCGCCAGACGGAACATCTCACCGAATGTTTCCGCATTCTCAGCAACTCTCATACCCTTTCCTCCGCCTCCGGAGGACGCCTTGATCATAACCGGAAATCCTATCTTTTTCGCCTCTTTAAGCGCCGTATCCACATCGTAAACCGGTTTCTTGGTGCCCGGCACTACCGGTACGCCCGCCTTGATCATTGTGGCACGCGCCTCAGATTTGTTTCCCATTTTCTGTATAATCTCAGCGCTTGGTCCGATGAACGCCACATGGCACTTCTCGCACATCTCCACAAACTTCGGATTTTCAGATAGAAAACCGAAACCGGGGTGAATCGCCTCCGCCTTGGATGCAATTGTGGCGCTTAAGATACGCTCCGGATTCAGATAGCTTTCGGAGGACGCAGCAGGACCGATGCAGACCGCCTCATCCGCCAGCTGCGTGTGCAGCGCGTCCGCGTCCGCCTCAGAATACACCGCAACTGTCTTGATTCCCATTTCCCTGCACGCGCGGATGATTCGCACGGCAATCTCTCCGCGGTTGGCAATTAATATCTTCTGAAACATCTGACCGCTCCTTATCCAATCGCAAAGGTCAGCTCAGCGGACGCCGCGATCTTGCCGTCCTGATTTCTGGCAACCGCTTTGCCCACGCCTACGGGACCTTTCATCTTGATAATCTCAACTTCCAGGGTCAGCACATCGCCCGGAACTACCTTTGTCTTAAATTTTGCATTATTGATTGCACCGAAATAGCCGATTTTTCCCTTAAACTGCTCCATGGACAGAAGACTCACTGCTCCGACCTGCGCCAGCGCCTCGATAATCAATACGCCAGGCATCACCGGCTCCTGCGGAAAGTGACCGCCGAAAAACGGCTCATTATAGCTGACGCATTTTTTGCCGACTGCGCGCACGCCCGGCTCCAGCTCCTCGATTGTGTCCACCAGCAGAAACGGCTGGCGGTGAGGGATAATCTCCATAATTTCCTTCGTTGTAAGCTTCATTACCTTTTCCTCCTGCTTATCGGATCACAAACAGCGGCTGGCCATACTCGACCATGGAAGCATTTTCTATCAGGATCTGCTCCACAACGCCGTCAAACTCACTTTCTACCTCGTTCATCAGCTTCATTGCCTCGACAATGCCGATAACCTGTCCCTTCTTCACCGTATCTCCTACCTTTACAAACGGCTCCGCATCCGGAGACGGCGCATTGTAAAACGTTCCGACAAGCGGGGACTTCACAGTGTTTCCTGTAATTTCCGGTTTCGCTGCCTCCTCCTGGGGCGCAGCTGTCGGGGCTGCTGCTGCCGGCATCGGCACCGGAGCCTCAGGAACTGCCTTTACGACTTTTTTCTGCTTGTCTGTCTTAATCTTTAAGTGAAATTCCCCCTGCTCAAGCTCAAACTCGGTCAGGCAGGATGCATTGATTTTGTCAATCAGGGATGCGATTTCTTCATAATTCATCATAACCATCCTCCTACTGCTCTGTATACTTCTTCACCAGGATGCTCGCGTTATGTCCTCCAAAGCCCAGGGAATTGCTCAGGGCATAGACAACGTCCATATCAATGGAGCCCTCCGTCACATAATCAAGGTCACACTCCTCATCCGGCACGCGGTAGCCTGCTGTACCGTGAATTTTTCCCTCCTCCACGGATTTTACACAGGCGATAAATTCCACGGCTCCGGCAGCACCGAGCAGATGCCCGATCAGGGACTTTGTGGAATTAACCTTCATTTCCTTGGCATGATCGCCGAAGAGCAGCTTGATCGCTCTGGTCTCAAAGAGATCATTGTGGTGTGTGCTTGTTCCGTGTGCGTTGATATAATAAATGTCGTTCAGCGCTGCGCCGGACTCACGCACTGCGTTTTCCATCGCACGTGCTGCGCCGGAACCGTCTTCTGCCGGAGAAGTGATATGGTAAGCATCGCTTGTAGCGCCGTACCCCACAACCTCTGCGAGAATTTTGGCACCACGCTTCTTCGCATGCTCAAGCTCCTCAAGTACAACGATACCTGCGCCCTCGCCCATCACGAATCCGTCTCTCTCCTTGTCAAAAGGAATAGAACAGCGATCCGGATCCTCGGAGGAAGATAAAGCGGTCAGTGCTGCAAAACCTGCGATTCCGAGCGGGCAGATGCAGCTCTCCGTACCTCCTGCTACCATCACATCCGCATCACCGACCTGGATCGTGCGGTACGCCTCTCCGATGCTGTGAGTTCCGGTTGCGCATGCTGTCACGACGTTGATGCTCTTGCCTTTTAATCCAAACTGAATGGACACGTTTCCGGCAGCCATATTGCTGATCATCAGCGGCACCATCAGCGGATTTACGCGGTTTGGTCCCTTTGCATTCAGCTTGTCATTCTCCTTGGACATTGTCTCAAGTCCTCCGATACCGGAGCCGATGGAGCATCCCACGCGATACGGATCCTCGTCCTCCATATTTATGCCTGCCTGCTCCATTGCCTCTTTTGTGGCAGCAACAGCGTACTGACAG
>CALWSC010000076.1 GCA_944384105.1 uncultured Lachnospiraceae bacterium
GAAGTTCCTCCTTTCTCCGCCAAGATACAAAAATACCGCCCGTAGTCTCGTTTGGGCGGTACTTTGTGTAAGATTGGCAGTCCATTATTAAGTTTTTTATTATGTTCCCTTTGTACACCGTTGCAATAGAAAGCGGAAAAACAGAACCAGAAATACAAAAAACCATATCACCACAAAAAAGTCCCAGAAAGCATAAATATGTTCTCCGATAGTAAATTGAGGGTGAAGAAAATCTGAAATTACTTTAGAGACAGGCTTAGGGAAATAAATGTTGGTTGTAATCGGAAGCTCAAAAGGAAAAAACATCCGGGTTACGACGAGTATAAAAAATATACCCAGTCCCGTCAAACTAAAGTTTACTAAAGTCTTTTTGCGAAACAGAAAAAAGGTCAGTGCTGCCAGAATCAGGTTGCCTGTAAGCAACGCGGTATAGACACTGGGAAATGAAAAGTCCAACATTTCGGTCATACCTCCGGTGCCTTATGCTCTGCTTCTTTCTTGTAGTTTTCCAGAAGCTGCTCCAGTTCCTGAATTTCCTGCTGTTTCTTCCGGGGATCTGTCTCGCTGTCCAGCAGAGCGGCGAAGATGGAAACCTTGGAAAGTTTCTTTGAAAATTTCTGATAGTCCTGCTGCAGCTGTGCGGCGGCAAATTCTTCGATTGTAACTATCGGAACATAACTCCTGGTAAGAACCGTACCGCTGTAGACGATATCCGCGACCTGGATCAGATTATTCTTCAGAAGCTTTCTGAGAACCGCCTGGACGGTGTTAATTGTAAGGTCAGGCGCAGTCGCTGCGATCTGAGAAGCTGTCATGGGCTGTCCGCTATCCCACAAAATAGTGAGGATATCAGAATCACGCTTGGTAAATTTGGGTTTTAACGTGAGATTTGACATGAAAATCACCTCCTGTTAAAGTTTGAAAATATTATACAATAAAAATTGAAAAATGCAACTTAAAATATTGACAGAAAATAGTTTTCAAACTACAATGAGCCTGTATTTTAAATACAACTTTATGCTTATATTATGATGCTAAAATGCATAGAACGTGATAAAACACTAAATCTGGGGGGTTGGAGGAGATATGAGTGAAATATTCATTCTGCAGCAACATGCGATATACACTGTCAAAAGCGATGAAGTTCAACAAAAAGCTGATCCCGCGGATGTTGGTTTACACCATAAGCTCGGTTATGCTTCCTGTCTTGACAGTGTATTTCCCGAAGCTGGTTATCGACGAAGCGATGGGGGCGGGGGAGGTTACAAAGCTTACCATCATTATGGCAGGATTTTTGTTGGCAGCCATTCTGTTGTCCTACGTTTCCAGCTACCTTCAGAACCGGACGTACGGGGATTTCCATGAGGTTCGCTGCTATTTCATGCAGGAATACCAGCAGAAATGCTTCGGGCTTGGGCTGGAAAAGGTGGAGTCGTCCGATTTCTTAAATAAGATAAATATGGCAAAGACCTGCCTGTACGGTACGGACAGTGGGTTTGAGGGAGTCCTAAGAGAGCTGTTTATAATTTTCGGGGCGGTAATCACAATCGCATATTATGCGGCAGTGATCATCCTGTTCCAGCCGCTGTTATTCCTGCTCCTGCTTGCCAATACGGTGATCCCCTGCCTGATGAGTTACCGCGCCAAAAGGTATGAGTATTCCAGGCAGGAGGAGCTTTCCTTCCTGTCGAGGGAGCAGGGCTATATCAATGAACTCATGTCAGAGTTCGAGTATGGCAAAGAGATCCGTCTTTATAATATGTCCGGGCTGTTAAAAGGGCTTTCCGGAAATTTAAAGGAAGAAATCCAGGCAATCCGGAAAAAGATCCTTACGAAGCGCTCCATAGCAGAGGTCTCCAACCTGCTGGTTGCCTTCCTCAGGGAAGGTCTGGTGTACCTGTTTTTGATTGCGGGCGTCTTAAGCGGGCAGCTGTCCGTTGGCGACTTCACGCTGTATACCGGCATCTTTGTTTCTTTCTCATCCCTGATGACAAAGATTATTGAGAGTCTTAGCCGTGTACGTGCGGACAGTCTTCTGATTTCCGATTACAGGATTTTTATGGACACGCCGGACGAGAAAGAGGGAGAAGAGCTTTCCATGGATACGGCAGACAGCTGTTCAGTTGATTTTGAAAATATATCCTTTTCCTATCCGGGAAGCGGGCGGATGCTGTTTGACCACTTAAACGTACATATTGAAAAGGGAGAAAAGATCGCCATCGTCGGTATGAACGGGGCTGGAAAGACGACGTTTATTAAGCTGCTCTGTCGCCTTTTGCTCCCCACAGAAGGGGAAATCCTCTTGAACGGAGTCAATATCAACGAGCATTCCGAGGAATCCTATGCCAAACTGATCGCAACGGTTTTCCAGGATTTCCGGCTCTTTGCCTTTTCCATCAGGGATAACATCGATATCAGCCGGAGAGGGAAGGACGTAAGAGACGCGATTCGTCAGGCAGGGATTGAAGGCTGGGTGAAAAAGTGTCCCGCAGGGGAGCAGACGCAGGTTACAAGGCTGTTTGACGAAAGCGGCGTGGAGCCTTCCGGCGGGGAAGGACAGAAGCTCGCGATTGCCAGGGCGATTTACAGGGACGCGCCCGTCATGATCTTAGACGAGCCAACAGCGGCACTGGACCCGTACACAGAATACGAGATCTATCAGAAATTTGACAAGATCAGCAACGGAAAGACCGTCTTTTACATTTCCCACCGCTTGGGATGCTGCCAGCTGTGCGACCGCATCCTGGTATTTGCGGACGGTCAGATTGCAGAGCAGGGCAGCCATGAGGAGCTAAAAAATGCAGGAGGCGTCTACAGCAAGTTGTGGAATGCTCAGGCGAAATTTTATGTCAAATAAAACAAAACAGGTGAAATTTATATAATGGAAAATCTAAAACATGATTGTTTTATTAGTACTGTGCTTTATCTTATGGAAGTTTGTGGGATTTTAAAGGGATTAAATTGTTGCGGAATTCATCATTGGGAACAGAAAAATCCAGTTACAGAAAATTTATAGCTGAGGATTATGTAACGATACCTATGGTCACTGGCGGATGTACTAGGTATCAAAGTATCCGGATGGCGATATCCCCGATGAAAGAGCGACTGATAAAATTATAATTTTGCGACGTATTACATTTGGAAGGATGTGTGAGATATAGGATTTATCCAATAAACTATAGTGAGATATGTCCAAAATTGATTATGCAAGGAGGGGGCAACATGAAAAATAACAGTATTTTTAAAGCAATAAAGAAACCACTATCTAAAAATATAGGACTTTTTATACTTGTGTCCATTGCGTTGTTAATGGAGACAGGAATTTCGTTATTTATACCCAATATTTTGAGTCAGGTCATTGATAACCTGGAAAATAAAGCGGAAAAGTGGCTGTTTATGTGTACGCTATTTTTCTGTTTTATTGTTATCATGAAAGGTGTAATCGGGATATTCAATACCTATCTAAGGGGAAAATTTGAGGGAATTCTGTTCATTACGTCAAATTCCCGGCAGTTGGTGCAGAATATTATATAGTGATTGTGACGATAGATAGAAAGGAAATTATGGATATGAAAAACCACGCGCTATATTCTATGAAAAGCAATTTGATATTTTTGCTGAAAAATTCCTGGAAGATCGATAAGGTATTAGTTCTTGTAACGCTTGCGCAGATTCCTGTTTTGGTTCTGATGCCGCTGCTTGGCGCTTATCTGTCGAAATATGTGGTGGAACTTGTCGTGCAAAATGTAAGTGTACATATACTGATTACATACATTGTGTCGTTATCTGCTGCAGTGCTCGTATTGCATTTGCTGAATCGTTATTTCAGCGCCAAAATCCAGTGGCGGTCATATGGCAACCGGTTTCAATATCTTGAAATCTACAATCAAAAGATTATGGATATGGACTATGAATTGCTTGAACATCCGGACGGGCAGAACAAGAGCGAGAAAGCCCTCCGCAGTCTGTTCAATGAGAGAGGGGGAACGCAGCAGGTCTTTTCTGATGTTGTATCTATCGCCTCAAATTTTATTGGTTTAGTATCATACTCCGTTCTGTTGGTAAAAGTGAATCTCTGGATTGTGCTGCTGCTTTTTGGCATGACTTTGATCACATACTTCCTGAGCAGAGCAAACAATATGTGGATATATAAAAAGAAAGATAACTGGACTCCTGTTGACAGGAAAATGGATTATATCCGGAGAAAATCCGGTGATTTTGAAGCTGCCAAAGATATCCGCCTTTTTGGTATGGCGGACTGGCTGTTTAAGCTTTTTGAAGGATTTCTGTCTGAGCGTATGTTCTGGTGGAAAAAGGAGGAACAGAGGGAATTTGGGGTTGACCTGGCTGCGGCGGTTATGAATTTTGCGAGAGACGGATTTGCGTATATTGTGTTGATTTATCAGGTGGTAAACGGGAGCCTGACGGCAGCAGATTTTGTTCTGTACTTTGCGTTAATAGGGCAGTATTCCGGCTGGCTGACAGGAATCATTGAATCCTATTCGTCGCTTCAGTCGACGAGCCTGGGAATCTGTGACCTGCGGGAATTTCTTGATTTAAAGGACAGGTTCAACAGGGACAGGGGAGCAAAACTGCCGAAAGAGGCGCCGGAAATTACTTTCCAGAACGTAGCTTTCCGCTATCCTGACAGTGAAAAGGACACCTTGAAAAAGTTGAACTTTTCTATCAAAAAGGGTGAGAAGATTGCCATTGTAGGACTCAACGGAGCGGGCAAGACCACGCTGATCAAGCTTCTGTGCGGGTTATATGCACCTACAGAGGGCGCGGTTTTTGTAGATGGGAAAAATATATTTGACTACAATATTGAGGAGTATTATTCCATCCTTTCCGTAGTTTTCCAGGACATCCTGCTGCTGCCGGCGTCTGTCGCAAAAAATATTGCTTTATGCGAAGAAAAAGACATGGACAGAAGCAAGCTGGAAGAAGTGATAAAATTAGCCGGATTATACGATAAGGTGCATGCGCTTGCAAAGAAAGAAAATACGCTGCTGATGAAAAGTATTCACGAGGACGCTGTGGATTTTTCGGGCGGCGAGAAGCAAAAGCTTGCGCTTGCAAGAGCGCTTTATAAAAAAGGAAAGGTTCTCGTTTTGGACGAACCAACGGCAGCTCTTGACCCGATAGCAGAAAATGAAATGTACCAAAGATACAATCAGCTGACAAAATCGGCGACGTCTGTTTTTATTTCGCACAGATTATCGAGCACAAGGTTCTGCGACAGAATCCTGCTCCTGGAAAACGGGGAGATTGCCGAGCAGGGTACGCATGAGGAGCTGATGAAAAAGCAGGGAAAATATGCGGAACTGTTTGAAGTGCAGAGCCATTATTACCATTCTGCGAAGAGGGAGGTAGAAGATGAAGAGCTTAAAGAGTGATATAAACCTGATTTTGAAAGGATTATCGGAAATCAAAACGATTCGCGGCGGGCTGATTGCACTGACGGTAATAAAAAGTATTTTTACCGCCCTGTCTCCGTTTGTCAATATTTATATGTCAGCGGCTATCATCAGCAGCCTTGCGCAGAAGCAGCCGTTTGCAAAGGCAGTATATCTGGCGGTAATAACTGTTTCGCTGAACTTGCTGGTCGCTCTGATCACTTCGGCTTTAAACCACATTATGAATATCAGGCAGGAGGAGTTTGACGCCCGCTATGATATGAAGCTGAATCAAAAGAGTATGTCCCTTGACTATATTGCCGTTGAAGATCCCAAAACGCATCAATTACTGGAAAAGATCAACACATTCCGCAGTATGACCGGCGGCGGGCTGCGGCGCCTTCTGGTGTCTTTTCAGGAATTGATCACGAATCTGTTTACGGTTATTTTTTCTGTGACGCTTACCGCATCGCTATTTACAAGCTTTTCTTCGGATGGCGAAGGAATTGCCGGGTTTATTTCTTCTCCCTGGTTTTCCCTCATTCTGATCGCGGCGATCTTTCTGAATATTATAATAAGTATGTATTCCAACGTCACGGTAACCGATAAGATGTATGCCATCATGAACGATTTCATACCGTTCAACAGAATTTTTGAATACTATTTGTCCGAATATATCTCAAGCTATCATGCGGGCAAAGATATCAGGATTTACAATCAAAAGGAGCTGATTAAAAGCGAATCCATGGCTTTGCTGGACGACGCTTACGGCGTGATAGACAAAATATCCCGTAACCAGATCAAATATTCTGCGATGATTACTGTTTCAACCGTGACGCTGAGTGCGCTTACCTATCTTTTCGTAGGGCTGAAAGCGCTGGCGGGATTCTTCGCTGTGGGTGCGATTGTCCAGTATATAGGCAGCATCAGCCAATTTACGACGGGTTTTACGGGATTTGTGACAGAATTTGCGGTACTGCGTTCCAATAATGAAGCGCTGCGCATTTATTTTGCGTTTATGGAACTGCCGAATGAAATGCAGATGGGCAGCCGGCAAATTCATAAAAAAGATATGAACGAATATGAAATAGAATTCAGGAATGTATCTTTCCGATACCCGGGGTCTGAAACGTATGCGCTGAAAAACCTGAATTTGAAGTTCCATATTGGAAAGCGTATGGCTATCGTAGGTATGAACGGCAGCGGAAAGACGACAATGGTAAAACTTCTCTGCAGACTGTATGACCCGACAGAAGGGGAGATTACACTGAACGGAACAGACATTAAAGAATACGATTATAAAGAATATATGGAGTTGTTCTCTGTTGTGTTTCAGGATTTTACGCTGTTTCCTTTTTCCCTGGGGCAGAATGTATCTGCGGATATGGAATATAACGGGCAGGAAGCGTCAGACTGTCTGGAAAAAGCGGGATTCAGCGAACGGATAAAGAGGATGCCAAGGGGGCTTGACACTGCGCTTTACAAGGATTTTGAGGAGGACGGAATTGAAATATCCGGCGGAGAAGCACAGAAAATCGCGCTCGCGCGGGCGCTGTATAAAGATGCGCCAATCTTCATCCTGGACGAGCCGACGGCAGCGCTCGACCCGATTGCAGAGTATGAGATATACTCGAGGTTTAACGAGATTGTTGGAGACAAAACAACGATATATATTTCACACAGGCTATCCTCCTGCCGCTTCTGCGATGAGATAGCTGTAATTCACAATGGAAGTCTGATACAGCGCGGAAGCCATGAAGAGCTGGTGGCTGACAGGGATGGAAAGTACTATGAGATGTGGAATGCCCAGGCGCAATATTACAGCGAATAAAGCGGATGGCTGCAACTGCAGCCGGGCTCATTCTTTGCTGCCGACGCCCGCTTTCCCGTTGACAAAGCATCGCGCCCCGGGATATAATGCAGGAAGAGAATTACGGGTAAGAATTACCTGAGATAAGGGAGGAAAGTAGCCATGGGTGAAATCAGCAGAAAATATTTGATTGACACACAGGAGAATGCAGAATTTCTGAAGGAAATGGGAGAGGATCTGCTGCGTTTTGGACACAGATTTCCGTCTCCGGGAGGCGGATCTTACTATCTGGGAGACGACGGTACTCCGTGGAAGGACAGAAACCGCGAGACATGGATCACGAGCAGAATGGTGCATGTATACAGCCTCGGCACATTCCTGGGACATCCGGGCAGCGAGGAGCTGGTTGACGCAGGTCTTAAAGGGCTTACGGGAGAGCTTCACGACAAGGTAAACGGCGGCTGGTATGCAGGTCTGACGGCAGACGGAGAGGTCGTTCCGAACAAGCAGTGCTATGCGCATGCATTTGTGATTTTGGCAGCGTCTTCCGCAGTGCTCGCGGGCAGACCGGGCGCAAAGGAGCTGCTTGACGAGGCGCTGAAGCTGTATGACCAGCGCTTCTGGAATGAGGAGGAGGGACTCTCCTGCGATACCTGGAATACAGAGTTTACAGTTCTGGATGATTACAGAGGACTGAATGCAAACATGCATACGGTAGAGGCATTCCTGGCTGCGGCGGATGTGACGGGAGATGAGAAGTACCGCGTGAGAGCAGGACGTATTATCGATCACGTTGCCGTGTGGGCAGGCGAGAATTCCTGGAGAATTCCGGAGCACTTTACAAAGGACTGGGTAGCGGATCTTGAGTGCAATAAGGAGAAGCCGGACGATCAGTTTAAGCCGTACGGTGCAACGCCGGGACACGGTATTGAGTGGGCAAGACTGATCACACAGTGGGCGCTTTCAACCTTTAAGGAGGATAAGGACGGGGCGCAGAAGTATCTGGAGCTTGCGCAGAACCTCTACTGCCGTGCAGTAGACGACGCATGGAACGCGGACGGCGCGCCGGGAATCGTCTACACGACAGACTGGGAAGGCAAGCCGGTCGTTCATGACAGAATGCACTGGACGCTTGCTGAGGCGATCAATACCTCATCGGTATTATACCATGTGACCGGAAAGCAGAGATATGCTGACGATTATGCAGAATTTATGCAGTATCTGGATGAGAAGGTACTCGATCATGTAAACGGCTCCTGGTTCCATCAGCTGGATCAGAATAACAAAGTGATCGGAACCGTATGGCCGGGCAAATCCGACCTGTATCACGCGCTGCAGGCGACGCTGATTCCGCGCTATCAGGCGGATCTGTCCATCGCTCCGGCAGTCAAGGGCGGAAAAACCTTATAATATGTTCAGCAAAAGAGGGGTGCGTCTTCGGGGCGCATCCTTTTTTGGGTTAAACCTTTTTTTTCGGAGTGAAATACGTTATAATAAAACAGATAAAAAAATAAACAGAAAAGGTACGGGAAGTATGAGAAAGTTATTAAAGTATCTCAGGGGCTATGTGAAGGAAAGTATCATAGGCCCGCTGTTCAAAATGCTGGAGGCCAGCTTTGAACTGTTCGTGCCGCTTATCATGGCGAATATTGTGGACGTGGGTATCCGCACGGAGGATACCGCGTACATCTGGCGCATGTGTGCGGTGCTTGTATTTCTGGGAGTGCTGGGACTGACCTGCTCGCTGACCGCGCAGTATTTTGCCGCGAAGGCGTCGATGGGATTCGGTACCGCGCTCAGAAACGATCTGTTTGATCACATTAACAGCCTGTCTTATACGGAGCTGGATGTAATCGGGACGTCGACACTGGTGACGAGAATTACCAGTGATATCAATCAGGTGCAGACAGGCGTGAACCTGGTGCTGCGTCTCTTCCTGCGCTCACCGTTCATTGTGGTCGGCGCAGTTATCATGGCGTTTACCATCAGTGTGAAAATGACAGTGATCTTCCTGATCGCAGTTCCGCTGATTGCGCTGACGATTTTTCTGATCGTGAAGATCACGATTCCGATTTACAAGAAGGTACAGTCTGTGCTTGACCGCGTCATGCTCCTGACGAGGGAAAATTACTCCGGAGCGAGAGTTGTCCGCGCGTTTGCGCGTCAGGAGGATGAGAAGAAGGATTTCCAGGAGACGAGTGACAGCTTAAAGGCGATTCAGATTTTTGCCGGAAGAATTTCAGCGCTGATGAATCCAATCACGTATGTTCTTGTAAATCTCGCGATTATCGCAATTCTCTTAAAGGGAGGGCGCGAGGTCTATAACGGTGCTATCACTCAGGGAGAGGTCATGGCGCTTGTCAACTATATGACGCAGATCCTGCTCGCGCTTGTGGCTCTGGCAAACCTGATTATTTCCTACACAAAGGCGACGGCGAGCGCTCTGCGCATCAATGAGGTCATGGCAGTTCAGACTACGATGACGGATGATGCCGCCGGCACGGTAACGCTGCCGGAAAGCCCGTATGCTGTAGAGTTCGATCATGTGAGCTTCACTTACGCGAAGGCGTCCGCGCCGTCCCTGCAGGATATTTCTTTCCGGGTGAAGAAGGGACAGACCGTGGGAATCATCGGAAGTACAGGTTCCGGAAAGTCCACGCTTGTAAATATGATCCCGCGATTTTATGACGCGACGCAGGGAGAGGTGCGCATCCAGGGCGTTCCTGTCCGGAAGTATCCCTTTGCACAACTCCGCGGCAGCATCGGCGTGGTGCCGCAGAAAGCAGTACTTTTCCAGGGAAGTATCCGCGAAAATATGCAGTGGAGAAAGAAGGAAGCTTCTGACAGTGAGATCCTTGAGGCGGTTTCCATCGCGCAGGCTGGCGAGATCGTGGAGAAGAAGCAGGAGGGGCTGGACTTTAAAGTGGCTCCTGGAGGAAAGAATCTCTCCGGCGGACAGCGCCAGAGGCTTACGATCGCCCGTGCACTGGTCGGCAGACCTGATATCCTGATTCTTGACGACAGCGCGTCCGCTCTGGACTTTGCGACTGACGCAGCGCTGCGGCGTGCAATTCGGGAGAAGACGAAGGGCATGACGGTATTTCTAGTCTCCCAGCGCGCGGCAACGATCAAGCAGGCAGACCAGATTCTCGTTCTCGACGACGGACATCTGGCGGGTGTGGGAACGCACAGGGAGCTTTTCCATTCCTGCAGTGTGTACAGGGAGATCTGCCTTTCCCAGTTTTCAAAGGAGGAGGTGGAGAGCCTTGCGTAAACAGAAGAGAGAGAATAATAAAGATACAATCCGCAGAGTTCTGCAGATGATTAGGCCGTACTGGTGGCAGGTGATCCTGTGTCTCGTGCTGGCATCCATTACTGTGGCTGCGACGCTGTATGTGCCGATCGTGACCGGAGACGGCATCGACTATATGATCGGAGAGGGAAGAGTGGATTTTGGAAAACTCTCGCAGATCGTGGTTCTGCTCGGCGCTGTGACGGCAGTCTCCGCATTTGCGCAGTGGCTGATGAGCATGGTGACGAACCATATCACATACCAGGTGGTGCGCGATATCCGTATCCAGGCGTTTAATCACATGGAGAAGCTGCCGCTGAAATATATTGACAGCCATCAGCCGGGCGAGACGCTCAGCCGTATCACGACGGATGTGGATCAGTTCTCAGACGGACTTCTGATGGGATTTACACAGGTATTTTCGGGTGTGATGACGATTCTGGGAACACTTGGATTTATGTTTTTCATTAATATAGGAATTGCCTGCCTGGTTGTGCTTCTCACACCGATTTCCTTCTTTGTGGCAAATTTTATCGCCAGAAGAACGTATTCGATGTTTAAGCTCCAGTCCGAGACGCGGGCGGAGATGACGTCTCTTGTGGAGGAGATGGTGGGAAATCAGAAGGTTGTAAAGGCATTTTCATATGAGAATGAGGCGGAGCAGCGCTTCCGCGGCATCAATGAGAGGCTGCGTACCTGTGGAATCCGCGCGCTGTTTTTCTCATCGATCACGAATCCGGCGACTCGATTTGTCAACGGCCTGGTGTATGCGGGCGTGGGAATTCTCGGCGCGTTCACCGCGATTGCAGGGGGGATCACAGTAGGACAGCTTTCGGCATTTTTAAATTATGCAAATCAGTATACGAAACCGTTTAACGAGATTTCAGGCGTAATCACGGAGCTGCAGAATGCGATCGCGTGCGCGAGAAGGATTTTTGAGTTTATCGATGAGCCGGCAATTCCGGAGGATGCAGCGGACGCCGTGGTACTTGAGAAGGCGGACGGGAGCGTGAAGTTTGACGACGTATCGTTCTCCTATGTGCCGGAGGTGAAGCTGATCGAGCATATGAACCTCGATGTAAAGCCGGGACAGCGTGTGGCGATCGTAGGACCGACGGGCTGCGGAAAGACGACGCTGATCAATCTGCTGATGCGCTTCTATGATATTCAGGAGGGTACGCTGCGTGTCAGCGGTCATTCAATTGACCGCATCGCGCGCGACAGTCTCAGAAGAAATATCGGAATGGTACTGCAGGATACCTGGCTGAAGGCAGGAACGATTTTTGAAAATATCGCTTACGGATGTCCGGATGCAACGATGGAGCAGGTTGTCGAGGCGGCGAAGAAGGCGCACGCCCACAGCTTTATCCGACGCATGCCCCAGGGCTATGACACGGTAATCTCCGAAGATGGCGGCAATATTTCGCAGGGACAGAAGCAGCTTCTGTGTATCGCCCGCGTTATGCTGCTGCACCCGCCGATGCTGATTCTCGACGAAGCGACTTCTTCCATCGATACCATGACGGAGATCCGTGTCCAGAAAGCATTTGCTGAACTGATGCAGGGCAGGACAAGCTTTGTCGTAGCGCATCGTCTGTCCACGATCCGGGAGTCGGATGTGATTCTTGTCATGAAGGACGGGCATATTATTGAGACGGGAGATCATGAGAGCCTGCTCGCAAAGAAAGGATTTTATTACAACTTATATCAGAGCCAGTTCGCAGAGAGCTGACAGAGAGAAGAGGTTATTGGCGGATACCAATAGCCTCTTCCTGCCATTTCCCCCCCTTTCCTTGTTGTTAAAATTATCACAATAATTTCAAATGTCTCACACAACTTCCCATTAACAGATAAAACACGAAAAAAAGTGAAATCGAGCAATTTTAAATTTTCGTTATTTTTTTAACGAAACAGTATTGACATTTTTTTAACATACTGTTATACTGGCTTCAGTCGGATTGATAAATAATTAACAAGAAAGAAACCGACAGAAAATCCGAGAGATGTATATAATTTAATTTTATTATTATAATGGGAGGACAACGAAATGGCAGAGAAAGAAACCATGAACGTACCTGCAGTGATTGACAACGCAGAAGCGCTGGAAGCAAAACTGGCGGCTATGAAGGAAGCGCAGAAGGTATTTGCAACCTACACACAGGAGCAGGTTGACAAGATCTTCAAGGCTGCCGCTATCGCTGCAAACAAGGCGCGTATCCCGCTGGCAAAGATGGCTGTCGCTGAGACGGGTATGGGCGTGATCGAAGACAAGGTAATCAAGAATCACTACGCGGCGGAGTATATTTACAACGCATACAAGAATACAAAGACCTGCGGTGTGATCGAAGAGGATCCGGTTTATGGTATCAAGAAAATCGCTGAGCCGATTGGTGTAATCGCAGCGGTTATCCCGACCACGAACCCGACTTCCACAGCAATCTTCAAGACCCTGATCGCATTAAAGACGAGAAACGCTATCATCATCAGCCCGCATCCGCGCGCAAAGGGATGCACCATCGAGGCTGCAAAGATCGTTCTGGAGGCGGCTGTGAAGGCAGGAGCTCCGGAGGGAATCATCGGATGGATCGACGTACCGTCCCTGGAGCTGACCAACATGGTTATGAAAGAGGCTGACATTATCCTTGCGACCGGCGGTCCGGGCATGGTGAAGGCTGCATACTCCTCCGGAAAACCGGCGCTGGGCGTTGGAGCAGGAAATACCCCGGTAATCATCGATGATACCGCGGATATCCGCCTGGCAGTAAACTCTATCATTCACTCCAAGACATT
Source organism: uncultured Lachnospiraceae bacterium (assembly GCA_944384105.1). Taxonomy (GTDB): domain Bacteria; phylum Bacillota; class Clostridia; order Lachnospirales; family Lachnospiraceae; genus Egerieimonas_A. The sequence continues at coordinate 13,289 of CALWSC010000076.1, forward strand.
TGACAACGGTATGATCTGCGCGTCCGAGCAGTCCGTGACAGTTCTGGAGAGCGTATACGAAGACGTTAAGAAGGAGTTCGCAGCACGCGGCTGCTACTTCCTGAAACCAGACGAGCTGGACAAAGTCAGAAAGACAATCCTTATCAACGGCGCGTTAAATGCAAAGATCGTAGGTCAGAAGGCAGCTACGATCGCATCCATGGCAGGCGTTACTGTTCCGGAGACCACCAAGATTCTGATCGGAGAGGTTGAGTCTGTGGACATTTCTGAGGAGTTCGCTCATGAGAAGCTGTCTCCGGTACTCGCAATGTATAAGGCAGCGACCTTTGACGAGGCGATCGCAAAGGCTGAGCAGCTTGTGGCTGACGGCGGATACGGACATACTTCTTCTCTGTACATCGATGTGCGCGAGAAAGAGAAAATGGCTAAGCATGCCGCAGCGATGAAGACCTGCCGTATCCTTATCAATACTCCGTCCTCTCAGGGTGGTATCGGCGACCTGTACAACTTCAAGCTGGCTCCGTCCCTGACACTGGGCTGCGGTTCCTGGGGCGGAAACTCCGTGTCCGAGAACGTTGGAGTAAAACACCTGATCAATATCAAGACTGTTGCCGAGAGGAGAGAGAACATGCTGTGGTTTAGAGCGCCGGAGAAAGTATACTTCAAGAAGGGCTGCATGCCAGTAGCTCTGGATGAGCTGGGAACGATCATGCACAAGAAACGTGCGTTCATCGTAACAGACAACTTCCTGTACAAGAATGGAAATACAAAGGCAATCGAGGATAAGCTGGATTCCATGGGAATTGTGCATACCTGCTTCTATGATGTAGCTCCGGACCCGTCTCTGGCTTCCGCAAAGGCAGGAGCAGCGGCAATGACTTCCTTTGAGCCGGATGTTATCATCGCGCTGGGAGGCGGTTCCGCTATGGACGCTGCAAAGATCATGTGGGTTCTGTATGAGTACCCGGATGCAAACTTTGAAGACATGGCTATGGACTTCATGGATATCAGAAAGAGAGTATACACCTACCCGCACATGGGCAAGAAAGCATACTTCGTAGCAATCCCGACCTCCTCCGGTACAGGTTCTGAGGTAACTCCGTTCGCGGTTATCACAGACCAGGAGACAGGCGTAAAGTGGCCGCTGGCTGACTACGAGCTGATGCCGGATATGGCAATCGTAGACACAGACAACATGATGACACAGCCGAAGGGACTGACCTGCGCTTCCGGTATCGACGTTATGACTCATGCAATTGAGGCTTATGTATCCGTTATGGCTTCCGACTACACAGACGGTCTTGCGTTAAAGGCAATCAAGCTGGTATTCGAGTACCTGCCGAGAGCATATAAGGACGGAACAGACGTTGTTGCGCGTGACCATATGGCAAACGCTTCCTGCATGGCTGGTATGGCATTCGCAAATGCGTTCCTGGGACTGAACCACTCCATGGCTCACAAGCTGGGCGCTTATCATCACCTGCCGCACGGTATCGCAAACGCTGTGCTTCTGACAGAGGTTATGAAGTACAACTCCGCGGAGGTTCCGACCAAGATGGGTACCTTCCCGCAGTACGAGTATCCGCATGCTCTGGCTCGCTACGCTGAGATCGGACGCTATGTAGGACTGAGCGGAAAGGATGATCAGGAAGTATTCGATAAGCTCATCGCTAAGCTGGAGCAGTTAAAGAAAGATATCGAGATCAAAGATTCTATCAAGGCATACGGAATCGATGAGAAGAAGTTCCTGGATTCTCTCGATGAGATGACAGAGCAGGCATTCAACGATCAGTGTACGCCGGCAAACCCGAGATATCCGCTTATGAGCGAGATGAAGGATCTGTATCTGAAGTGCTACTACGGCAAATAATGAATAGAAGATAATCTTATGCGGCGGAGGTGCTGCGGTCATCAGCCTGCAGTACCTCCGCTAAAATCTGTTTATATGTTGCAGTCCGGCTCCGCTGAACCGCAGCATTTATATACCTCCGGTTTTATCCTGTCCGCACTTTTGTGAGGATGAGATAAAATACCGCTTCTGCGGTGGAAATCAATGATGTCGGCGGTAGAATTTCCGCGGCACAGCAGGCGGAGAAGAGATGTTTTGGGGAAAAGTCTCTCCGCCAGGACACGGTATGCCGTGTACATATCAATGGAGGTGGATTATATGATGTTAGGAAACAAAGAACTTATCGTATCCCGTCCGTACAAAAAAGTCTACAGGGACGGTGACCGCATCGTGAAGGTCTTTTCCAAAGATCATCCGAAGGCAAATGTCTTTAATGAGGCGCTGATTCAGTCCAGAGTGGAAGAATCCGGTCTGGATATTGCGAAGGTTCTGGAAGTGGGGACAATCGACGGGGAATGGGCGCTGTCCATGGAATACGTCGAGGGAACAACGCTCGAGGAGCTGATGAAGGCTCATCCTGAAAATCTGGAGCAGTATATGGAACAGTTTGTGGATCTGCAGTTATATATGCATTCCAAATCTGTCCCGAGGCTGAACAATCTCAAGGATAAGCTTAACCGCAAGATCAACAGCTTGAAGGATGTGGTCGACGCTACTACGAGATATGAGCTCTGCACACGTCTCGACAGTATGCCGAATCACAGGAAACTTTGTCATGGGGATTTTAATCCTTCCAACGTCATTGTCGGCAGCGACGGCAAGATGACCATTGTAGACTGGTCCCACGCGACAGCGGGAAATGCCAGCGCCGACGCCGCTATCACCTATCTGGAGTTCGCTCTGGAAGATGAGAAAACTGCTGAGCTCTATCTGAACCTCTTCTGCAGGAAGAGCGATACTGCAAAACAGTATGTTCAGAAATGGCTTCCGATTGCAGCTGCAGCGCAGCTTACCAAGAACAAACCGGAAGAGAAGGAATTCTTAATGCGCTGGATTACAATTATTGATTTCCAATAAAGAGAGGGACCGCCTAAAAGGCGGTCCTTTTACAATGCGCAATTCTTCAATGGCTACCAAAGTAAAGCAGTCTCTGCGAAACGGTATTAAAATGCAGGATTCACTGCCTTTCATTCCAGGCTTCCATAGTCTGCCGGAGAATGTTTTCCGTCAGCGCGGGGACGGTGATACTTCCGGTACTGCAGGGGAGACTGCTCCGTGTGTTTGCGGAAAATCCTTTCAAAATAAGTAAGGCTTTCATATCCCACGGCTGCGGAGATTTCCGTGATATTCAGGTCGCTCTCTGAG
>CALWSC010000077.1 GCA_944384105.1 uncultured Lachnospiraceae bacterium
CTCATTTAAGCGGATCAGGGACAGGTCAGATACCGGATGCCCGATAGCATCCATCGCCTCGGTGAGAGCAGCCTTCACGCCCATGACATTCGGAAGCGTGCCCTTTGTTCCCGTAGTCATCCGGGAGGCGCCTCCAAGGAAGCCTATTGTTCCATCCGCTTTCTCCTCCCCGATGCATACTTCAGTTGTAGAATTTCCGATATCAACGCCTGCAATTAATTTCACAGAAGTATTCCCCTTCTCTCATACGTCTCGGCAGCCTCGAGCACCAGCTTCGCGCAGTGCGGCGCATGGTATTTCTCGAGAAGCTCCCGTGCCATCTCAACCAGCTCCTTCTTGGTGGAGCGGTTCGGCCTTAATTTATTATACATGTTTAAAATCACGTCATCCGGCACATCCACAAGCTCCGCAGCGCGTTCAAAATTCCCCGCCATTGCCGGGTTGTCGTTCTCGGCCGCAACCTCACCCTGGCGTCTTAACATTTCCTTTGAAATCTTGATGTCGTCTGCCTGCACATTGCCCTTCTTTACTTCCTCAAGGGTAATCTCAGAGAGCTTCTTCCCCGTTCTGGAGGTGATGGAATCGGATTCGTACTGTCCTAACGGATATCTGCTCATCTCTTCGCCTCCCACTCAATCATTCCCATCTCCGGGTCAAGCTGCTCTGTCTCCACAATGTGCATCAGAGCCGCCTTTACCTGGAACTTCGCGCGCACCATCGGATCATTTGTACACTCGATCGGGGTTACTTTCTCTCCCTTGACGTACTTTGCCGCATTTCTGCCGATCTTGCGGTAAGTATCCAGCGTCATCAGCGGAGCCTGAGGAAAGAGTTCAAGGTTCGACAGCGGATAGAGATCTCTCTGATGAATGACTGTCGTCCCCTTTGACTGTATGCCGATTCCGATACCTGATCCGGAAAACTTTGCGCACTCAAGCGCCATGAAGCAGACGTCAGAGGTATCAAGCACCTTCACCACTCTGGAGTGCATGCCCTCCTCCTCGATACCGGCGCGGACATTCTCGATTACATCGGAAAGCGGGATTCCCGTGATAGTCGCACGGATCTCCTCCTGAAATGCTGCTCCGACGCCTATAACAATCTCCTTCGGATCTGTGCTCTTTACTGCTTTCGGATAGCCCGCATACGAATGCTTTGGGCGCATCCGTGTCCTGCCTGCAAGCGGCACTTCGCTGCCCGGTACGCATTTCTGCTGTTTTAACTGTTCCAGCACGGCTTTTGTGACCGCCTGAATGAATTGTTCGTTTAACTCCATACCGACAGCCTCCTAAAACTCATTTACATTGATTCTGTGCGGGATCGCCTTGATCTCCTCCCAGCGCTTCCCGTCCACGCGGTAGCCGGTGCCCGGCCCCATGTAGTCATTCGGCGTATTCACGCCTGACATTACCTGGAAGTTCTCATCGAGGATCGCCGCCGTGTGCATATAGTCGCCGATCACGCGCTGCTTGAGCATATTTAAAATACTCTCCGCAAGCTCCTCATACCCGCTCTCGGCAAGCGCCTTTACCACATCTACGCCCGTGATTCCGCGCTTCATCATATCGTCCGCTGCCATCAGGTCTGCGGCAACATCTCTCTTTAACGTGTCCTTGCTGCCATGCGCATACGTCACTGCCTCCACCTGATCATCCGTCACCTCGGTGAGGCCCAGGTACTTAAATACCGCCTGAACCGCCTTTCCAGCAGTGCGGCGCACGCGGATGACCTCTTCCTCTGTTACCGGCTTCAGCCCGCCATCCACCTGCATATCTCTCTGCAGTACATTATAGTCGTCAAAATCCTCAGCGTCAAAGTTGGAGCCTGCAAACATGTTGTCGTAATTAGGCTCAGCCGCATAGCCTGAAAAGATGAAATCCGTTCCCGGCATAAACTGCAGCATTGTCCTTGCGGTGCGGCGCATGTCAGAGTTGGAAAAACTCTGGTCGTTTGAGGATGCACACTCCAGTCCGAGAAGCGCTGCGACCAGATTTTCACCCATGACCTCACGGATACCGGCAGGCACGCTTGCAGTCACGCCGATGCAGCTTACGGAACCGTTCTGAATTCCCTGTGATCCTGCTCCCTTTGTCACATACAGACAGCGGCACTCGAGATACAGCATGGATTTCTGCTCGCTGCTTCCCATCAGCACCTCGGAGCCGGAACCGGATGTGAAGCGCACCTTCAGACCTCTGGATGCATAAGCGGAGTTCAGGAATGCCTTAGAATACGGCGTGTCATCTCCGTCTATAAATACTTTTTCAGTACCGTACACAGACAGTGTCTCCGCATATGTCGTCAGTCCGCGGATACCGAGCTCCAGCTCAGTCGCCTCCTCGACAGCGCACTGCGTAAGCACGCCCTTTCTGCCGACCTGCGAACCTATCAGAAGCGCGATCGCGTTAAACGGCGCATAGCGCGCAACGCCTGTCGTCGTCTCCTCCTCACTGAATCCGCGGAGAGCGCCCTCAGCGGCGTCCGCCGCAATCTGCACCGGATCGTCCTTCAGGTTTGTGATGTGCGCCTGGTTGCCCGGCACTTTGCGGGCGCGCATCTTCTGCATGCCCATCATCATCTCCACGACGTTTAAGTAGTTAATGACCTCAGCCATCTTCGCGGGCGTAATTCCGGATACAACCTCGAGAACCTCTTTTCTCGATACATGAATATCCACAATCATCCGCGCGATATCCAGAGACGGCATTGCCATGGAGCTTTCCGCGCGCTCAATACGTATTGCATAGTCAGCAATAAACTGGTCGATAAAGTCAAAGTCCTCTCTTTTCTTCCCGTCCAGCTCTGTGATGACGCCGTTTTCAATCTTTACGGACGGTCTGGGATCATATGGGCTTTTCATGGCCACAAATCCCATCTCCGCCCACTCGTCGATAAATCCGTCCAGATTGACCGGGCGTCTGTCCAAACTTTCAATTCGTTTTGACCTTTTCATATTTTTATTTTCCTTTATATTCGTCATCCGGATTTTGCAGAAAGAGGCACGGTGTGATTTCCCCGCGCCTCTGTTCCGCCTTCGTCAGAAGGACCAAAGCTTTGTATAAATCTTGATGATGTCCTCTTTGGAAGGAACCCGGGGATTGGTTGCTGTGCAGGCATCTGCCAGCGCCGCGTCCGCCATCTTGTCGATCGCTGCAAAATATGCATCCGGAGTGATCGTTCCGATTTCCTGAATGGTCAGCGGGATATTCATCTCTTTCTGCATAAACTGAATCCAGTTCACCAGCGAGCGCACGCTCATAACCTTGTTATAGTTGCTCAGCCCCAGAATGTGCGAGATATTGGAGTATCTCTTCACAGACGGAAGATATTCCTTCTGGCTCTTGCTGTGCTTGTTGATATCAGAGTTAAACTCCACAATATGCGGCAGCAGCATCGCATTTGCACGCCCGTGCGGGATGTGGAACATCGCTCCAAGCTGGTGCGCCATGCTGTGCGTAATACCGAGTCCGGCAGCATTAAACGCCAGTCCGGCAAGGCAGGAAGCCACATGCATCTTCTGGCGTGCGTGCATGTCGTTTCCATCCAGATATGCTCTTAACAGGAATACGCCGCAGATCTCAATCGCTTTCTCCGAAAGCGCAGATGAGAACTCATTGTGGTCCGTACTCACATACGACTCCAGCGCATGTGTAAATACATCCATTCCCGTATCCGCCGTGATTGCCGGCGGAACGCTCTTTACAAGCTCGGCGTCCAGAATTGCCTCATCTGCGGTCAGTGAATCAGATACCAGCGGGTACTTTACCTTGGCCTCTGTATCGTTGACTACCGCAAAGGAAGTCACCTCAGAACCTGTGCCGCTCGTCGTCGGGATTGCAATCAGTCCGACTTTTCCGTAGTTATTGATATTCATGGCAAATTCACGGATTGCCTTGGAGGAGTCGATTGCAGATCCTCCTCCGACCGCCACGATTGCCTCCGGCTGGTACTCCAGGAACTTCTTCACGCCCACCGCGATCTTATCTACCGGGGCGTCCGGGACTACATCGCAGAATACTTGATACTCAATGCCGCCTCTTGCGAGGGGCGCCGTAATCAGATCTACCATCCTGCTCTGTACCACGAACGGATCCGTGATGACCAGAACCCGCTTATACGGAATATGTTCCAGTCTCTCCAGAGCGTTGTCTCCGAAATGAATTACGGTCTTCATCTCAAAGGTTTTCATATTTATCTGTCTCCTTTTACGGATAATAACATTTCACTCCGCACTTTTCAAAATAATCCAGCCAGCGCTGCGAGGGCTTTGCGTCTGTCACAACCGTATCTACCATGCGGATATCCGCCAGCTTGGAAAAAGCCGTCGTGTCAAACTTACTGCTGTCGACTGCAAGAATCTTTTGTCTTGCGGAGTTCATCATCGCCTGCTTTGCCGCAGAAAAGAGCTCCACAGAGTCCATGATTCCCTTATCGGTGTCCAGCGCTTTGCAGGAAACAATCGCCTTGTCCACATAGTAGGAGCTGATTGCCGCCTCGGTCTTGGGACCGACAAGCGCAAGATAGCCTTCCTTTAAACTGCCTCCGGTGGATATAATATTCCAGTCGGATACATCTGAGAGCTCAATAATGATCTCGATGGAATTCGTAATCACGGTCATTCGCTCTCTGTTCTTGATCGCCTTTGCGATAAACACCGCCGTCGTGCTCGCGTCGAGGAAGATATGCTCCCCGTCCTGTATCATAGATGCAACGATCTCGGCGATCTTCTGCTTACCGACCACGTTTCGGTTCTTTCGCACGTTAAAGGGCATGTCGATATTGATGTTCTCATTGATCACAGCGCCCCCGTAGCTTTTTGTCGCCAGCCCGTCCTTCTCCAGCTTCTCCAGATCGCGCCGGATCGTCTCCTCGGACACGTCATAGAGCTGGCTTAACTCGCTGACTACTACCCGCTTCTCCTCCTGGAGCTTCTCCAGGATCAGGTTTCGTCTCTCTAATGCAAGCATCCCGCATCCCCCTTTGTCTTTTTACTGTATGACGAAGTAAGTCAAAGACCTCGCGGCAGCAGCCAAATATCCATGCCGGCATGACCGCCTGCAGGGATAATAAAACCGCACAGCACAGATCCCGGGAGTAACCCGGGCTCCCTGCCAGTGCTGTACGGCTCATATCTTACAGAATGGAATCAATCATTCGTCTGTCCGGATGGGCAATGACAGAGGAATCCAGGTACATACCATTCTCCCGGATTTTCTTCTTTGCCTTCTCGATAGCCGCCTCTACAGCAGATACCTCACCGGTAAGCAGCATATAAGACTTTCCGCACATACCCTTTGCGATGCGAACCTCGATCAGATCCACAATCGCTGTCTTAGCGGCTTCATCTGCTGCAACAATGATAGATGCCGCATCATATGTCTCAAAGATTCCCAGGGCGCTCACCTTTTCGATGTTCGTCGCGCCGTAGATTGCCGGGAAAATTGACTCATGCGGATTTCCCAGAACAAAGCTGTCGATGCACTGTGATTCATACTGTGTGGTAGCTGCATCCACCGCTGCTTTCACCGCACTCAGATCGCCTGTGATAATCGCAATGTATTTTCCAGGACATACGGTCTGCGCCTCGACAATCTCGACCTCCGCGGTCTTTACCATGGCATCCGCTGCCGTGATTCCAGTTGCTGTCGTTTTAAACTCAACCATTCCGATTGCTCTACTCATTTTGTGCACGTCCTTTCTACTTTCTTACGATTACGATCTGGCGGTCCGTGACTGCTGTCACCGTGCCGTCGATGCTCGCGTGAATACCCACGCTCAGTCCCTGTGCCGGAGCTGCGATCATCTGTCCCGCCGTTACCTTGTCTCCAACCTTCACGATCGCCTGTGCAGGCGCGCCGATATGCTGGCTTAACGGGATCGTAACTTTGCTCATAGGCACTACGTTATCGTCAAGAGGTGCATCCTTATCGTATCTTGTAAGCGCAAGCCTTGCCATCAGACGCTCTTCCGGAACCTTGCGGTATTCTCTGGACTCCTCAACAGGAGCCGGCTGCACGCCCTGCGGCGGACGCACGCCGTTCTTTCTCAGTCCCGCCTTCATATCGGCAAGCAGGGTTCTCGGTGCCAGGCTCTGCGGACAGGAGTACATCTCACAAACTCCGCAGGAGCTGCAGAACGCTGCATTGATGTACGGATTCATATCCTGGAAATCCTGGTTGGACGCCGCTCTCATAAACAGAGCCGGATCGATCGGATGGCCCAGATTATTTCTCGGGCACAGATCCGTACAGGTACGGCACTGGCAGCAGATAGACGCTGCGCGCTTCAGATCTATGGATGATTTTCTTCTCTTCTTTGTCACAATGGTATGGTCCTGCGGCAGTACCAGAATCGCATTCGTCGTCTTTGTCACAGGCTCGGAACCGCTGCCGATTCTTCCCATCATGGGACCTCCGACAAAGTAAACCGGATCCTTTACGGTCGTTCCGCCCGCAAGCGCCACCACCTCGTCCAATGTGCATCCCAGCGGCACGCGCACGGTCACCGGATGGGATACCTCAGCGACTACGGACACCAGTTTGTCCGTAACCGGCTTATTATGTTCTACTGCATTGTATATATTATAAATCGTCTCTACGTTGAATACCGCCACGCCCTGCTCAATCGGCAGTCCGCCCGGCCGTACGACCCTTCCGGTCGCCTCGTAGATCAGCACGACCTCATCTCCCATCGGGTACACTTCCTCAAGAAGCGCAATCCGCATATTGGGGAATTCGTCGATGTACTTTCTCAAAGCATTTACTGTCTGCACATATGATTTCTTAATTCCGATAATCGCCTCATTGGCTCCGACTGTCTCGGCAACCATGTGGAAGGTCTTCATGATCTCATATGCGTGTTTCTCCAGAAGCTGTCTGTGTAATTTCAGTAAAGGCTCACATTCCGCACAGTTCATGAGAATGGTGTTTGCCCGCTCATCAAGCTTGGCATATGTGGGGAATCCGGCTCCTCCGGCTCCCACGACACCGCTCTCCTGTATTATTTTCTGTAATTCTTTGATCTCCATGCCATTACTCCAATCCTGCACCGTCATCAATAATGCCGACGATCGCGGCATCCACCGGTGCTGTTTCTAAGCCGCAGCCGATTCTCGCCGCACTTCCCTGCACAACCAGTACAAATTCGCCGATACCGGCTCCGATATTATCAATGGCAACAAGCTGGCTGCCTCCCGAGCTCATCCGGTGCAGCGGCTCCACAATCATGAACTTATTGCCAATCAGTGCCTCGGATTTTCTTGTAGAAACGACACTTCCTACTACCTTGCCTACAATCATGTCTTCCTCCTGTGCTGCTGGCAGTCTCCTGCCTTATTTGATAATCGTCACGGTATCGCCCGTCGCGATCTTTGATGCATTCGCTTCGTCTGTATCGATATGCATCTCCAGGGTGAAGCTCTCATCCACACGGATCTTTACTTGATTGAAAACAGTTCCTCTCTCGTTGTCCGCCTTTACGGATACGATCTGTCCGTCTCTAACACCTGCTGCCTGTGCATCCTTTGGCGACATATGGATATGGCGCATCGCAATAATGCAGCCCTCATTCAGATACAGGGCACCTTTCGGTCCCACAATGGCAATCGGAGCGCTGCCTGCGATATTGCCGGACTCGCGAACCGGAGCCTTGATCCCCAGCTTGATTGCATCCGTAGCGGAGATCTCCACCTGGGAAGCTTTTCTGACCGGTCCCAGAATTCTGACGTTCTCAATCGCACGGAGCTTAAGTCCCACGATAGTAACTGTCTCATTGGAGGCAAACTGTCCTCCCATCAGATCTTTCTTCTTGGTCAGATGATAACCCGGACCAAAGAGGGCTTCCACATGCTCCTGGGTAAGATGAATGTGTCTTGCGGAAACGCCGATCGGCACCACAAAGCCATTTCCCTTATCTTCGCTCTTATTAATGGCTTCAATGACCATCTTTGTAATGAGTTCAATATTATTCGTTTCCAAGCGTACACCTTCTTTCCGCAGGGGCTGCCGGAGCGCACGTGCTCCGGCAGCCCCGCCATAATCTCAGTAATTATTTCAGATGCGGAAGAATCTGCTCTACGTCTGAATGCGGTCTCGGAATTACATGAGTAGCTACCAGCTCGCCCAGTCTGGATGCTGCGCTGCTTCCGCTCTCAACTGCTGCGTTGACAGCTCCGACATCTCCGCGAACCATAACGGTTACCAGTCCGGAACCGATTCTCTCTGTTCCGATCAGAGTAACGTTTGCTGCCTTGCACATTGCATCTGCTGCCTCTACTGCAGCTACTAAACCTCTGGTTTCGATCATTCCTAATGCTTCCTGACTCATTCTCTTTTCCTCCTTATGGATATGTTCAGCCTCTGCCTTTACCGGCGCCGCTTCTGCAGCGGGTGCCTTCTCCTCGGCTGTCTCATTTTCAATTGTTTTGTTCTCTGCATTTAACTCAGCTTCCGGCGTCTGCGCTGCTTTGGCTGCCGTCTTTGACGCAGGCTTTGCAGCCGACTTTGTACCCGCAGCCTTCTTCGCAGCAGGTGCCTTAGCCGTCGTCTTCTTTATCTCTGCCATATTTGTTCTCCCCTATTCTTCAGTCTGACGCCTCGTCTTTTTTGAATCTGCTGGCGCTCAGCCTGACGATTCTCTCGATTTCCTCATGGGGACGAGCTATGACCGCACAAGCCACCGGCTTCTTGATCGCCTTATGTGCCGCTGCTTCAACCGCCTGGGTAACTGCCGAGACATCGCCCTGGATCACAAGTGTGACCAGCCGTCCGCCCAGCTTACGCTCCCATGTGGCAAGTTTCACTTCGGCAGTCTTGCACATGATGTCCAGCGCATCCAGAGCGGCAACCACACCTGTAATTTCAACAAAGCCATATGATTTTCCCATGGTCGAACTCCTTTGACTTATTTCGGGTTAGATACGCGGCAGGATCTTCTCCACATCCTCGTGCGGTCTCGGGATCACATGAGTAGCCACCAGCTCACCCAGTCTGGATGCCGCTGTGCTTCCGCTCTCAACCGCTGCCTTAACAGCTCCCACGTCGCCGCGTACCATTACGGTTACCAGTCCGGAACCGATCTTCTCTGTTCCCACCAGAGAAACCTCTGCTGCTTTTGTCATAGCATCTGCTGCCTCGATTGCTGCAGTCAGTCCTCTTGTCTCAATCATTCCTAAAGCTTCCTGTGCCATAATTACATCCTCCCGGGTCGTCTCAACCCAAATATTTTTTTCATTATACCATAGATCAGTCTTTATCTAAAGCACTGATTTTCAGCATCTTCTGCGCATCCGGCGTCGGATTCGCGATCACATGATGCTGGACCACTCCGGTCAGCCCCTCGGCAGCCCGGATACCTGCCTCCATAGCGGCGTTCACGGCTGCGACGCTTCCGCGGAACTTAATGGTCACCAGCAGCGGAACCGGCAGGCTGTCCGCATTGGCAGGCTTGTTCTTATCAAAAATTTCCAGATGGACGTCCGCTGCCTTGCATCCCGCGTCAGCCGCTACGAATGCACAGACAAGCCCGAACACTTCCAAAATTCCTACAGCTTCTGCCATGGTTTCTCTCCTCTTACGGCGTTATGCCTGTCTTATCTGTTCTTGCTGTCGTTCACAATCGCGATCTTTAAGCCCTTCATCTCCAGATTGGTCTTCAGAGCCTCATTGATATCCTCAAGCGCAAATCTGTGTGTGATCAGCTTCTCCATCGGAAGTCCGATGCCCTTTGCTCTCTTTAAGAAATCAAAGGTAGTAGCGTAATCTCTCAGAGTATATACCCAGGAGCCGACTGTCGTGATCTCCTTGGAGCAGATATCAAAGTGCGGGTTGATCGTAGCGTCTCCGCCATTGATGAAGAATCCGAGCTCACATAAGCCGCCGCCGTTGCGGATGAACTTATAAATATTAGAATGAGCTACCGGAGATCCTGTGCACTGGAACGCGAAATCGGCAAGATGTCCGCCGAAGCTGTCCTGCACTGCCCCTGCAAGAGCCTCGATGCCCTTGTACTCTGTGAAGTTTACCGTCTCTGTAGCGCCCATCTCTTTTGCAAAGCTTAAACGCATCTCATTTCCGTCAACTGCTGTGATATTCTCAACACCCATGGTGCGCAGAACAGCAATGCAGATCAGACCGATCGGTCCGCAGCCCTGTACAACTACCCTGCTGTTGAAGCGAAGGATGTTTGTCGTCTTTGCTCTCTCAACTGCATGTACGAGAACCGCACACGGCTCGATCAGGATACGGGAATCCAGATCCAGATCGCTTACGTTGAATACCGTGGAGCCCTTTCTGATCAGAATATAGTCGGAGAACCATCCGTTCAGATGAATGTCGTCATCCGGAAGCAGTCCATATACATCAGCGCCGCCCACGTTCTGCTTGTTCAGGTCGAACATGGTAATATCCGGGTCGTCCTTGAAGATCATGCAGGTTACGACTTTGTCGCCAAGCTTTAAGTCCTTGCCGGCACTGTCCTTCTTCACGTTCTTGCCCATCTTCACGATCTCGCCGGTTCCTTCATGTCCCAGAGCGACCGGAATCAGTCCGAACGGATCTCTCTTAAATTCATGTGCGTCGGTTCCGCAGACTCCGCAGCCCTCGACCCTTACCAGGATGTCGTCATCCCCAACTTCAGGCATCGGGAATTCTTTGACGTCAAAGTGCTCCAGTCCTGTCAGCATTGCCACATGTGCAACCTTCGGGATCTCGCCGCCTGCTGCCGGTACGGATGCTGCTGCAGCCGGAGCTGCAGATGCAGAATTTCCTGCCATGCCGGAGAGAACCTGTTTTACTATCTCTTCAATATTGATTGAATTCATGTCCATTTGCTATTCCTCCTAATCAGCGGATACACAGGCTGTCTGTCATAACGCAGCGTCTTCTCTTCGTGAAAGTGCTTGCGCTTGTCAGGCCCTCGCCCGTCCTGCTCGCGATCGTAAAGGTGCAGTAGCCCTCTCCACCGAAGCCAAGCGCTGAGTAAGAAGGCCCGTTCTTCACGAGGATCGCAGTATCGATCGCTTTCGCGTATTTCGTAATATTGTCAATATTCTTTGAATGAATGTGTGCGGAATGGCGGTTGCCGTGCTCCAGCCATACGGCCTGTTCTACGGCGTCGTCAAAATCCTTTGCTCTTACAATGCCCAGAATCGGCATCATAAGCTCGGTTGTGATCAGCGGATGCTCCTTCGGTCCCTCAAAGACAATGCAGCGGATATTATCCGGTACGTTCACCCCGATCATGCCAAGCAGCACCTTCGCGCTTCTTCCAACGCACTTTCTGTTGAGCTTGCCGCCTGCGAGAACCACCTCTGTCAGCTTGTCCTGCTCCTCCTTGGACGCAAGATAGCAGTCATTCTCCGTGAGCAGCCAGTGCATCAGCTCGTCAGCGATGGAGTCAACAGCCACGATCTCCTTCTCCGCGATGCACGGAAGGTTATTGTCAAAGGTACATCCATTGACAATGTCCCTTGCAGCTTTGCGGATGTCAGCGGTCTCATCCACAAGTGCCGGCGGGTTGCCCGCGCCCGCTCCGATACCGCGCTTTCCGGAGGAAAGTACCGCCGTTACGACACCCGGTCCGCCCGTTGCGGCAATCAGCGGGATGTCCTTGTGTTTCATCATAATATTGCTGGTCTCCAGCGTCGGGTTCTCAACAGTAACCGCGATATTTGCCGGTCCGCCTGCCTCCAGTGACGCCTCGTTCAACAGGTTGATTGCGTACACGGAAGTCTTGATCGCAGCCGGATGCGGGTTGAACACTACGGTGTTGCCGCCTGCCAGCATACCGATGGTATTACATAAAATTGTCTCACTCGGGTTCGTACACGGAGTAATTGCGCCGATCACGCCGAACGGTCCCATCTCGATCAGAGTCAGTCCTCTGTCCCCGGACCATGCGGTGGTGGTGATATCCTCCGTTCCCGGTGTCTTGTCAGCTACGAGATGATGCTTTAAGATCTTGTCGCCGACATTGCCCATGCCTGTCTCGTCCACGCCCATGCGTGCGAGGATTTCCGCATTCTCATGGATCTTTTTGCGGATACAGGTAATGATCTTCTCTCTCTGATCCATGGACATCTTTCTGACGGTCTGCTGTGCTGTCTTTGCTGCCTCGATTGCCTCGTTCATTTCCCGGAACACACCCAGCTTGCCGCTGTTGTCGGAAGCGATCTGCATCTTTGCCATCACTTCCTGCACAATATCCTGTACCATGCTTTCACTAATCGGCATGAGAATTACCTCCCTTTTCTGACTGAAAATCAGAAATTATTTATTCAGGCCAAGCTGAGCCATAACCTGCTTTGTGATCTGTGCTACCAGCTCTGCCTCGTTTCCTTCTGCCTTTGTGCCGCAGGAGCATGCTCCGTCACATGCATGGCAGCCGTGTCCCTCGCCGTTTAATTCCTTGCAGAGGTTTGCCGGATGTTTGCCCGGAAGTCCCATCTTTCTTCTGATCTCATAGAGCTTTGCGATCTGCTCTTTATCGAACTCCTTCGGTCCGCCGAGCATCTTGGATTTGTACAGAAGCTCTGCGTAGAACTCTACGGACTCCATCTTCATATATGCAGCCAGCAGGTCTGTAGACCAGGTCAGCGCTCCGTGATTCTCCAGAAGAACTGCGTCGTAGTATGGTAAATACTTCTCTACAGCGTCCGGAATCTCTGTGGTGGACGGTGTGCCGTACTCAGCGATCGGTACGCAGCCAAGAGCGATAACAGCTTCCGGCATGATCGGCTGTGTCAGCGGGATACCTGCGATTGCAAAGCTTGTCGCGAAGGTCGGATGCGCATGTACGACAGCTCCTACATCCGGTCTCTTCTCGTATACTCTCATGTGCATCTTGATCTCAGAGGAAGGTCTGAATCCGGAATTCGCCTGAATGACATTTCCCTTCGCGTCTACCTTACAGATAAATTCCGGTGTCATGAATCCCTTGGACACGCCTGTCGGTGTACAGAGGAACTCATTGTCATTGAGTTTTACGGAGATGTTTCCGTCGTTTGCAGCTACCATGTTGCGGTTGTAGATTCTTCTTCCAATCTCGCAAATCTGTTTTTTGATTTCATACTCGTTTACCATGCTTCCTTTTCCTCCTTAGATTAAGCATTGTGTATTAACAACCCGGTTCTGCCATGATAAATCCGAAAACCGGATGGTTGTTCCGTATGTGATTATACGCCATCCAACAGGACTAGTCAACCATTATATGTTGGATTATGTTGGTTTGTTGCGGTATGGTGTGTTGTTTTTATTGTTTTTCAGATTTCTGCGCTGACTGGCGCCTGTATCCGGCTCACATTTATATTTGCATTATACTCCTTTTTCTCTCTGCCGTCAACAAAAAACAACATTATTTATTGTTGGTTTTTTGTGGTTTTTTATTATTTCCCCCAAAAAAAATGTGGTTTTTTAAATTTCACAGCCTTACTCATGTGGGTTTTATTGGTTTTCTGTTTTTTTACTGTTCTTGACATGCAGCCGTTTTTGTAGCATACTTTCAGTGAGAACTTCTGAGAATTTCTGAAAAAATCGAAAGGAGATCTGAATTTTATGTATGTTTCGGATATGCACACGCACTCCATTGCCAGCGGCCACGGGACTTCGGATACGATCGCGAAAATGGCAAAAGCGGCAAGAACGCGCAGAATACGGCTTCTAGGCATCACCGATCATGGTCCTGCGACAATGGGTTCTGCCAAAGAGGCATATTTTAAGAGCCTTACCATGGCTCCGCGGCGGCGCTGCGGTGTGGAAATTCTCTATGGAATAGAATTGAATATCCTGGATCAAAACGGGAGATTGGATCTGCCATGGGAAACCCTTTCACGGCTTGACTATGCAGTCGCAAGTATGCACTCGCAAACGCTCACGCACGGAGATATCTTTCAAAACACAACGGGATATTTACACGCGATGGAAAACCCGAAAGTAAAAATTTTAGGTCATATAGACACGCCGAATTTCCCGGCAGATATCGAAGAACTCGTCGGATGCGCGCCGAAGCACCACGTTCTTATTGAGCTTAATGAAGCTTCTCTCTCCCCCGGCGGCGCACGCACCCCCAATCCGGAAGGCAGCGTGCGCATCGTACTCGCCGCAAAGAAATATCGTACCCCTCTGCTGCTCTCAAGCGACAGCCACGGCGCAGCACATGTCGGAGATTTTACATACTGCATAAAACTGCTGCGTGCCCTGGAATTTCCGGAACAACTTATTATAAATAATCAGACAGAACGGCTGAAGTCTTTTCTGAAGGAAGCTCTGTAACAGAACATTCCGGGAAGAGTTTTTATCCTCTCCCCGGAACGCTTTAATCCGCCGCCGAACAGGCAGCATGCCCGAAGCTTTCAGTTCAATGTCCGCGGCATCATCGCCGCCACTTGAATGATACGGTCTGAATCCGCTATATAGCTAATCTGGAATGCACTTCCGTCCTCCAGCGTCCAGCTCAGCGACGTGCTTTTTTGTTCTATTATCCGATCAATCATCTCATCCGTATTCTTTGCCCATAGTTCGCTGTTCACCTCAGCATCCGGAAGATACTTCTTTCCCCATCCGAGGATAAGCTCCAGAATCTCCCTGTCCGTCTCCTCTGTCTTTGGGAGAATCATAAAACCTATTATTCATTAACTTCTTATCTTCTATTCGGATCTCCAACGGACTCGCCCCTCATTTATCATCTATTTTTTATTATTTTAAATTTTCTATTTCGTTATTGTTCCGTCCAGATCCCACAGATCTTCCCAGCCCTTTGCGCCTTTCCACAGGAAAACCTGTCCCTTGATAAGGCGGCAGTTCTTATCCGCAAGGCGGATACTTTCCATTTCCGCATCCGTCAGCGGATCTTCCGCAGCGCACTGCAGGTTGCTGATGTACTGCGGCTCCTTTACAGAGAACGGTATCGGAATCTGTCCTCTCTGCACCGCCCATTTCAGGCATACAACTGCCGGATGAATGTTATGTGCCTCTGCGATCTTTACGATCTCCGGCATCTGCGTATCCGCCACATCGTCCGCTGTGCGGTCACGCTCGGGGCGGGACGGCGAGCCGATCGGGCAGTAACCGATGGGCTGAATATTATGAGAAACCGCATAGTCGAAAAGTTCCGGCTGCTGGAAGGACGGGTGCAGCTCCATTTCCAGCGCCGCCGGCTGAATCTCGCACAGAGGAAGCACTGCCTTTAGCTTCGGAACTGTCATATTTGACATACCGATCTGCTTTACAAGTCCCATGCGCACCAGCTCCTCGCACTGTCTCCAGGTTGCCATAAACTCCTCCAGGGAAAACGGTTTGGAATCCGGATTTCTGGAATCCCCGTCACAGCCCGGAGCATGGTAATTCGGAAACGGCCAGTGCACAAAGTAAAAGTCAATATAGGAAAGTCCCAGATCCTTTAAGCTCTGGCGGCAGGATTCCAGCACTTTGCCCTCCCCGTGCATATCGTTCCACACCTTGCTGGTGATAAACAGCTCCTCTCTCTTCACAACGCCGTCGTCAAAGAGCTTTTTCAGAACCTCTCCGATCTGCGCCTCATTCTGATAGACCGCCGCGCAGTCAATCAGCCGGTAACCGCACTGAACAGCTCCGTATACCGCACCGGCAATCTGATCGGCCGTATATTTATCTGACCCGAAAGTGCCAAGACCGATTGCCGGAATCTCAGCTCCGGTATACAGCTTTCTCTTCGGGATTTTCTCCGGATTAACTCCTCTTTCCATAATCGCAGCCTCCTATCGCTCATTCTGATCGCCGAATACTACAGCGACCTTGCCGCATTTTCCGCTCGCCATGAGCTGATATGCCTCTCCCGCCTTCTCAATCGGGAATTCATCCGTGATCAGATCTTCCGGATGGATGTTCCAGCGCACCAGACGCTCCACAAGCTCTTCCATGCGCCACAGGCTTGTTACCCAGGAGCCGTAGATCGTCTTTTGTCCATGGATAATATCAGGGCTCGGATTAAACGTACACGTTCCGCCCTCACCGACAAACACAATCCTGCCCCACTCACGAGTCGCGCGGATGGCAAGCTGACGGCCGGAATCACTGGCGCTCGCATCCACAGCGCGCTCCACGCCCTTGCCGCCGGTTACCTTAAGAATCTGATCCAGCGTGTCCTCTCCCGGCTTAAATACATGATCTACAAGCCCGAGCTTTTTCGCCAGCTCAATTCTGTAGTCGCTCATCTCCACGCCGATCAGCTTATTTGCACCCATGGCCTTTGCCAGCATCAGAGCCGCAAGGCCGACGGGACCCAGACCAGTCACGAGCACCGCATCATTTCCGCAGACGCCGATCTTCTCAAGTCCCTCATAGACCGTTCCAAATCCGCACGCCACCTGCGCGCCGTCTTTGTATGTAAGCTCGTCCGGAAGCGCAATCAGGTCTTTCTCTTCCGCCAGAATATAGGGAGCCATACCGCCGTTTCGCTGCCAGCCGTAGGCACGTCGGTACTTGCTCTTGCAGGAAATATAATATCCTCTGCGGCAGTCATTGCACACACCGCAGCCGGAAATGTGGTAGACGATGACGCGGTCGCCCTTTTTGAATCTTCTGAGTCCCTCGCCTTCTTCTACAATCACACCGCAAGGCTCATGTCCTGCCACCAGCCCCGGAATATATCCTTCCGGTCCCTTCCCCACATGCTCGCGGTAGATGCAGCGAATATCGCTTCCGCAAATTGTCGTCGCCTTTGTCTGAATTAATACTTCTCCGTGTCCCGGCTTAGGAATCTCGAACTCTTTGAGTTCCACAGAGCTGTTGCCCGGAAGTGTCGCTCCCACCATTGTCTTTGGAATCATTTTTACAGCCATATCGCATTCTCCTCCTGCTGTTCTTCTCACTCATTTTGATGTCCTCATTATAATCCTGTTTTGGCGAGAACTTTAGAGATTCTTACGACAAAACAGCAGGTTTTCTGTCGTGTCAGCGCAGGTTTTGTGGTATACTCTTTTCAGATCATCGCAGGAGGTGAACGGGATGCAAAAGCCCATTGGAAAATTTTATGACGACCTGGATATTTCCTTCTCGATTGGAAATGTATGCTGCCGGGCGCTCAAACTCTCATACGAGCAGTATCAGC
This sequence comes from uncultured Lachnospiraceae bacterium, assembly GCA_944384105.1. Taxonomy (GTDB): domain Bacteria; phylum Bacillota; class Clostridia; order Lachnospirales; family Lachnospiraceae; genus Egerieimonas_A. The sequence goes on from CALWSC010000077.1 coordinate 17,083, forward strand.
GCTCATTTCCCAGCCACAGCCACAGCCGCAACAGTTGGGAGCTGCACTATATCGTCTGCGGCAGGGGACGCATCACCCTGAATCGGACGCCGTATGAGATCGTGCCGAATACATTTTTTGTCACCGGTCCGCATGTAGAGCACTCTCAGGTTCCGGATCCATCTGATCCGGTGACGGAATACTGTATCTATCTTAAATTTGAACCTGTAAGTACGCTGCTGAAATCGAAAGAGAATCCTGACTTTCTGAACCTCTTTTTTGACACGCCCGTGTTTCTGGGGCAGGACACCCAGAATATCCGCTCCCTGATGCAGATACTTTTCCGGGAGCTGGATACCCGCAGCGTCGGTTATCTGACCGTTGTGCGAACTCTGCTTCTGCAGCTTCTTGTGCAGAGTGCCCGGAATTTCAGGGGATTTGACCGCACCGGAAACGCAGCCGCAACCTCCTCGCTCTCGGATCGGAATTATCTGATTATAGAAGAGTCCTTTCTGTACGACTATCAGAATCTGACTCTGGAATCGCTCGCGCAGCGGCTGGGACTCGGCACGCGCCAGACAGAGCGTCTGCTGAAAGACCACTACGGGAAAACATTTCTCCAGAAGAAGAGCGACGCAAAAATGTCCGCAGCTCTTATCCTATTGGCAGACGCATCAAAAAGCATCACTGAAATCTCCGCATCTCTCGGCTATTCCTCGGTCGAGCATTTCTCCGGCGCCTTCAGAAAGTATCACGGCGTCTCGCCGCGCGCCTGGAGAAATGCAAAAAGGACAAAGCCGCCTCTGTGACTTTGTCCCGTATGATAGACAGCAGATTCCCCCGCCGTCACCGGCAGGGGAATCTCAGTCTTTTTATGCTTCTTTTAAGAACGCCTCGTAACCCTTCTTTGCCTCATAGACGTCCGCTTTGCTCGTAACCTCCCACGGAGCATGCATGCTCAGGACAGCCACCCCGCTGTCAATAACCTCCATGCCGTAGAGAGCAGCAATGAAAGCAATGGTTCCGCCGCCGCCGGCATCTACCTTGCCGAGTTCTGCCGTCTGGAACGCTACATTGCTGTCGTCGAAAATACGGCGCAGGCAGCTTACATACTCAGCATTCGCATCGTTGGAACCGCTTTTTCCGCGGGAACCTGTATATTTATTGATAACAAGTCCTCTGCCGAAGTATGCGGCATTCTTTTTCTCAAATACGTCTGCGTACAGCGGATCGTATGCCGCGCTTACATCGGAGGAAAGCATGCGGCATTTTCTCAGGGTGCGGCGAAGCTTCATATCCGAATACTCGCCCATCGCATCCAGCAGCTCTGCCACCGTATTCTCAAAGAATCTTGACTGCATACCGGTCGCTCCCACACTGCCGATCTCCTCTTTATCCACCAGCAGGCAGCAGGCGGTCTTCTTCGGAGACTGTACATCAAGCATCGCAAGGAAAGAAGTATACGCGCATACTCTGTCATCCTGTCCGTATGCCGCGATCATGCTGCGGTCAAGTCCGCATTCACGCGCTTTTCCTGCCGGAACAATCTCAAGCTCCGCAGACAGGAAATCATCCTCTTCCATACCGTATTTCTCTTTTAATACAGCGAGCACCTGCTCCTTTACAGCATCTTTTTCCACGTCCTTTAACGGGCGGCTTCCGATCAGAATATCAAGCGCCTCGCCGCGAATTACGTCTGCCGCCTTCTCCTGCATCTGCTTTGCGCTCAGATGCGGAAGCAGGTCTGTGATGTACAGTACCGGATCTTTCTCATCCTCACCGATCACTACATCTACAGCCGTTCCATCCTTCTTTACCACAATTCCGTGCATGGCAAGCGGCATTGCCACCCACTGATACTTTTTGACTCCGCCGTAGTAGTGTGTATCCAGGTACGCCAGCTCCGTATCCTCATACAGCGGGTTCTGCTTAATATCCAGGCGCGGGGAATCGATATGGGCGCAGAGAATATTCATGCCGCTCTCAATGTCTTCCTCTCCTACCTGGAACAGGATGACCGCTTTATTCATCTCTACTGCGTAGATCTTATCTCCCTTTTCGATCTTCTTTCCGTCCTTCTTATACGTATCCAGAGAACGATACCCAGCTGCCTCAGCCTCTTTTACAATCTGCGCAACACATTCCCTCTCTGTCTTTCCATTGTCCAGGAAGCTTCGGTAGGATGCTGCGACTGATTCCAGCTTTTCCACTTCCTGAGCGTCATAGGATTTCCATACGTTTTCTCTGTTCATGTTCCTTATGCCTCCTTATCTAAGTTCGATGCCGGTTTCTGCATCCGGCACTGCCAATATAGCACAACTGCAGAAAAATGCAAGCTGTTTTTTACACCAATGCAAAAAATCTCCTGAAATTTCAGGAGATTCCGAAAGCTGCCTAGCGGATTTGAACCGCCGACCTCCGCCTTACCAAGGCGACGCTCTACCAACTGAGCCAAGGCAGCTTATTCTATTTTTTCTTGTCAGCTCGCTGTTACGTTTATGTATTCTAGCAAAACATACGCAGATTGTCAACAACTTTTTTCAAAATTTTTATTTTTTTCCGCGCCTCCGTTTCGGGGGCGCGGAAACAGTTGCCGTTCCGCAAACCAGAGCTGCTGCCGAAAACGTTATTTTGTCTGTATCAGATGTTTGATTTTCGTGCGGATTCTCTGCAGCGCATTGTCAATAGATTTCGGGGATTTGCCGAGCAGCCGGGCGATGCGGATGTAATCCGCGCCGTCCAGATACAGCGAGAGCACCTGGTTTTCAAATTTACTCAGGCGCGCCTCAATCTGGGCTCGGATAATACGAACGTTTTCCTGGTCGATCACCATCGCCTCCGGGTTCTGCTCCGCAGCCATGCGCTCCTCGCGCACCCACTCACCGGCACTGAGCGACAGATAGGAATTCAGCGGCAGGTGCTTCTTACGATTAGACACGGCAATGGCACTGTAGAGCTGCCGGTCGATACACGTACCGGCAAACGTCAGAAACGACGCGGCACGATCGGGACTGTAGTCCTGCATCGCCTTAAACAGGCCCAGCATTCCCTCCTGGATCAAATCCTCGGTATCCCCGCCGACCAGATAGAGCGTGCGGGCTTTCTTCCGTACCAGAGGCTTATACTTCTCCGCCAGGTATTCCGCCACTTCCCGGTCTCCCTCACGCATCCTTTGAATCAGCTCCTCATCACTGTAATCCTCGTAGTCCTTTCTCATCCTCAGCAGCCTCTTTGTCTTACTATTTCAAATGCAAGCACACCCGCAGCCACGGACGCATTCAGAGAATCTATATCGCCCTTCATCGGGATAGACGCTATGAAATCGCACTTTTCCCGGACGAGGCGGCTTACACCCTCTCCCTCATTTCCAATCACAACACCGATCGGTCCCTTCAGATCAAGCTCATACATGGACGTTCCGCCCATATCGGCGCAGACAAACCACAGCCCCTGCTCCTTTAACTCGTCAATCGTCTGTCCCAGATTTGTGACCTTTGCCACCGGCGTATAATTGATTGCTCCTGCGGATGCCTTTGCAACCGTTGCAGTAAGACCCACAGCGCGCCGTTTCGGAATGATAATGCCGTGCGCGCCCGCCAGATTTGCCGTTCGGATGATTGCGCCCAGATTATGCGGATCCTCTATTCCATCCAGCAGCAGGATAAACGGCGCTTCTCCCTTCTCGCGCGCCTTAGCCAGAATATCCTCCACCTCAGCGTACTCATAGGAAGCTGCAAATGCAATCACGCCCTGGTGCTTACCTGTATCGGACATTTTATCCAGCCGGTCCTTTCCCACAAAGTTTATGACCGTATCGTGCTTCCTTGCCTCACGCACTATCGTGCGGACAGGTCCGTCCTGGCAGCCATCCAGCACAAACACCTTGTCCACTGCCCTTCCGGAACGAAACGCCTCTATAACGGCGTTTCGTCCCTCTATCTTATTCTCCCTGATTTCTTCCATTCTCATTTTTCTCCTTATTCTCCGGCTTTATGCCGATCTTCATCAGGTCAATGATGCGTTTTATATCTCCTTTCAGATAAAGGTAGCCAAATACCGCTTCAAAGCCCGTCGCGCGGCGGTATTGCGCCATCGTGGCGTTCTTTGCCATTGTAAACGACTTTGCATTTCTGCCGCGCTTGTAGATATGCCCCTCCTCCTCTGTCAGATGCGGCAGAATTCTATCCATCATATCCGACTGTGCCGGCGCCTTTACCAGGCTGCTGGCTCGCTTATGCAGCTTATTGACCTGGGCGTTTCCGTGTTTTACGACAATCGTGCGCACCAGCAGATCGTAGATTGCATCCCCGATATACGCCAGCGTCAGCGGAGAGTACGTCTTTAAGTCCACATCGTCAAGCGCAAACTGTTCCTTTAAATATTTTAAGCTCTCTTCCATTTTACTCCCTCGCGCGTATCTTCCAGAATAATGCCCCTGGCAAGCAGTTCGTCACGGATGGCATCCGCCTGCGCGAAATCTTTCGCCTTTCTCGCAGCCTGACGCTTTGCGATCATCTCTTCGATCTCCGCGTCCAGATCCTCCGCCTTCTTATCCACAAGCAGCCCCAGAATATCCGACAGCTCGACGATCTCACCCTTCACCGCATCGATGAACGCCCTGGAGGAGTTCTCGCCCGCATTCGTGTTCGCAAATCGTACAAGCTCAAAGATCGCTGAAATCGCATCTGCGGTATTCAGGTCGTCATCCATGGCCTCCTCGAACTTTTCACGCAGCTGACGGGCTGTCCTTAACATCTCCTCCTCCTCGGGTGTGAGCTCCTCTGTCTTCGGATTCAGGCTCTTTAATTTATCGACAGCCGTCACGATGCGCTCAAGCGCGCTCTTGGAGGACTCCATAATGTCAGCGCTGAAGTTGAGCGGGCTCCTGTAGTGCGCGCTCAGCATGAAAAAGCGCAATACCTGCAGATCGTACTTCTCACCGATCTCGCGCACGGTGCGGAAGTTCCCGAGGGATTTGGACATCTTGCGGTTATCAATATTTAAAAATGCGTTGTGCAGCCAGTAGCGCGCAAAAATCTTTCCGTTGCAGCACTCACTCTGCGCGATCTCATTCTCGTGATGCGGAAAGATCAGGTCCTCGCCTCCGGCATGAATGTCAATCTCCTCGCCCAGATATTTCTTTGCCATCACAGAGCACTCGATGTGCCAGCCCGGCCTTCCCTCACTCCACGGGGATACCCAGAACGGCTCTCCCTCTTTCTTCGGTTTCCAGAGTACAAAATCCAGCGGATCCTCCTTCTGATCCTCTCCGGTAACTAAGAGAGAACGCCCGCCGGAGCGCAGATCGTCGAGATTCTTATGGGACAGCTTGCCGTACTCATTAAACTTTCTCGTGCGGAAGTATACAGTTCCGTCCACGCTGTAGGCATAGCCCTTATCGATCAGCGCGGAGATCATGTCGATCATGCCGTCAATCTCCTGCGTTGCCAGCGGGTGTGTCGTTGCAGGACGCACATTCATATCCGCCATATCCTTTTTGCACTCTGCGATGTAGCGCCTGGAGATCTCCTCCGCGGAAACCCCCTCCTCGATCGCCTTTGCTATGATCTTGTCATCCACGTCGGTAAAGTTTGATACATAGTTCACCTCGTAGCCTTTGTACTCCATGTATCTGCGTGCCGTATCAAATACGATCATCGGGCGGGCATTTCCGATATGGATGAAATTGTATACGGTGGGACCGCAGACATACATCTTTACCTTTCCCTCCTCAAGCGGCACAAATTCTTCTTTTTTCTTTGTCAGCGTATTGTAAAACTTCATGTTATGATTCCTCCTGGTTATTTTCCGCCGCATCTATTGAGGCTGCGGCAGCCATCTGTGTTCTGAGCGTCCTGATCTCTCTCTCCATCTCCAGTACCTTATTGGTAAGCACCGTATTCTCCCGCTGCAGCACGCGGATGTCATCACGCACCGGGTCAGGCAGGTGTACGTGATCCATGCTGGTGCGCGGGATCTTTACATTCTTCTGACGGACGACTCTTCCCGGAATGCCGACTACGGTACAGTTCGGCGGAACCTCCTCGATTACCACGGAACCTGCACCGATCTTGGAATTTTCCCCGATCGTGAACGATCCTATGATCTTGGCTCCCGCGCTGATCATCACATTGTCGCCGATCGTTGGATGGCGTTTCCCGGTCTCCTTGCCGTTTCCGCCCAGAGTCACACCCTGGTACAGTGTTACGTTGTCGCCGATAATTGTTGTCTCACCGATAATTACGCCGCTTCCATGATCTATGAACAGCCCCTTACCGATTGTCGCGCCCGGATGAATCTCTATCCCGGTCTTTCTCGCTGCCCTCTGAGAGATCCATCGCGCCAGAAAATAGTGACCTTTCAGATACAGCTTATGTGCCCTGCGGTACTGGATCATCACCCGAAAGCTCGGGTAGAGCAGAACCTCCAAAGGAGACTTGATCGCCGGATCACGCTCCTGTATAACGCTGAATTCTTCTTTGATATGACTGAAAAATCCCATATATATTTCCTTTCTGTGCCATGCCATAAAAAAAGAGAACTTCCCTGTTTATATAAAGACGAAGTTCTCCGTGGTTCCACTTTATTTGAGGCAGCTTTCTGCCCCCGCTCATTTGCCTGTAACGTCTGCACACGTACCGGAATACCGCTGCCGCAGCAGCCTTCCTCCGGTCTACTCCCGGGCGCACTTTCTGAGGCTTACCAATCCGGGCGCTTTCAGCCTGGCGGCGCCCGCTCTCTGTCCTTGGATCTGCTCTCTTACTCTTCCCGTTCTCAGTATTTCCCGTATCTGGTTCTATACTATGCAAAAATTCATATTTTGTCAATACCCGGCGCAATTATCCTTTCGTGCAGCAGCCGCAGCCCCCGCAGCTTTTCTCCTGCATTCTGTCCTCCATACCGTCAAGCGCGTAGGAGATGGAGCATACCGCATGAGCAGAGATACCTTCCTGACTTCCTGTGAACCCAAGCCCCTCCTCCGTCGTCGCCTTGATATTAACCTGATCCTCAGATAAATGCAGCGCATCCGCAACATTTCGAATCATCCGGTCAATATACGGCAGAAGCTTCGGCTTCTGAGCGATGATTGTGGCGTCGATGTTATTGATCACATACAGCTTCTCCTCGAGCATCTTTCCCACATGCTTCAGGAGCGTGATACTGGAAATCCCCTTATACTGCGGATCAGTGTCCGGAAAATGGCGCCCGATGTCCCGCAGCGCCGCAGCGCCGAGCAGCGCATCCATAATCGCGTGCACCACCACATCGGCATCCGAGTGTCCCAGCAGACCGCGGTCATGTTCAATCTTTACGCCGCCGAGAATCAGCTCCCTGCCCTCAACCAGTTTATGCACATCATATCCCATTCCTACTCTCATATCCGTTTCCTCCTGTTTAATTACAGCTGTTGCTAGTATACCACATCGTCCCAACGGGCGTCAAAAAAATGAATTTGATTTTTTTCAACAAAATGCTTGACAATCCGCGTCAGATTTTATATAATAGCAAAGCAGTCGCAAGACAGCATATAAAATGGAATCTTAGCTCAGCTGGGAGAGCATCTGCCTTACAAGCAGAGGGTCATAGGTTCGAGCCCTATAGGTTCCATTATGGCGAGATAGCTCAGCTGGCTAGAGCATACGGTTCATACCCGTAGTGTCGAGGGTTCAAGTCCCCCTCTCGCTACTTTCAGAGGATTGATAGAATTGATATATCAATCCTTTTTTTGCGCCCAAAATTTTATCCCCGCCAGGCAGCGGGGATATCCATATCTATATCCCATCCGGATACTGAACGCCCTCCGGCAGGGGTTCCCATTCATTCAGCCCGAGGCGCTGTTTAAACATCGCCTGCTCCAGCGTCAGCTTCGGCGGTTCCTCATTCAGATATTCCATCAGTTCGTCAATGCCCTCCCGCGTCACATTGTTTACCAGAAAGATCCGCTCGCATCCGGCGTTGATCAGCCACTGGCGAACCATAGGGATATTTGCGTAGGGGGAGTCAATCTTTGTGATTATGCCGATCAGGGGGCGCTGTATGAAGCAGCGGCTGCTGTCGCCGAACAGGTTGAACGGCTCATCCGCCGCCTGAACGATCGCGACGACGTCCGCCTCAAAGGAGAAACATGCCAGCCCCACGCTGAAACGCTTGGACTCCGCGTACTCTCCCGGTGAGTCAATCGTATCATCCGCCGTGTTCGTGTACTGTGTCTTGATATAGTGAAGCTCCTCTCCCTTCAGCGCCTGTGTCAGCGAGGTCTTGCCCGCCTCGCTTCTGCCCATCAAAAATACTTTTCTCATCTCTTACCCCGCTTAACTTTTGTGTACCTCGCATACCGGAAATCCCAGCACTTCATCAAAGAATCGGACAACCTCTTTTACTGCTGTCTGGACTTCCATCAGTCCTCCGGTGAGTATCAGTGACCCGCAGAAACGATCCATGAAACCGATCTGCACGTCTGCACTCTTCACCGCCACATCCGCCGCAACGACGACCGACTCCCAGGGTGTAAAACGAAGCATGCCGATCGCTTCCCCTCTGTGATCCTCGCCCTCATGCACACCGATATGAAGCGCCAGGTTCTGATAGATGCACGATTCCGACGGCATAATCACATGCGCCAGACAGACCTCTTTGCCCGGCACGCGCACACGGGTCAGACGCAGCTTTCTGCCTTTCAGGTGTTCAAAATCATCATGGAACAGCTTTTCAAGCAGTTCCTCCTTCGTCATTCGAGCCATTGCCGCACTTCCTATCTCTTAGTAATATTGCAGACTACATATCCCAGGGAATCACGGAAATAGTTGACGATCTGCGTCAGCGCTGAGGTGACGTCCGAGATCTCCCCTGTGATGATCAGAGTACCCGTAAAACGGTCTGCGAATCCGAGATATACGTTTCCGCTCTTGACTGCAATATCAGACGCAATCACGGCCGACTCCGGCGGCGTCATATTCATAATTCCGATTGCCGATGAGCGATAGTCAAGCTGCGGATTCAATCCCAGCTTCTGATAGATGATCGGAGCCGGACCGCCCATCACATGCGCAAATGTAATCTCCTTGCCTGCAACCGTCTCCTGTACAATTCTTATCTGTTCTCCATGGTCATTTGCCATACTTCGTTCCTCACTTTCAAATCCTGCGCCCGCAGGATTCCAATCTTAATCAAATCATACTATCAGAAAATTTTTCTGTCAAGCAAAAATCCGCGGATGTTCCCTCCGCGGATTCTATGCAGGCACGCATGCCCTGATCACTTTGTTCAGTTTATTCTCCAGACTTTTGTATAGTCGTCAAGCTCTTCCCCGGCGTCTTCGTCTGTCAAAAGGATTCCCTCTTCCAGCGCCCCGAAGGATACCGCTCCTGTATGCTCCAGCTTCGTGTGGTCGCCCAGGATGTAGCGGGCGCGGCAGCGGGAAAAAACTGCTTCTTTTAAGGATGCGTCCAAAAAGTCACTGGCTGTAAAGCCCGCTTTGCGGCTGATACCCGCGGTTCCGAAAAAACCTTTGGTGAATGCGTATCTCATCACGCACTCCACAGCATCGTTTCCCGCCAGGCTTCCGTCTCTGAACTCTCCTCCGGTCAGAACGACCTTATATCCCAGATCTGCCAGACGCTTTGCATGATCTATATCATTTGTCACAACTGTGATTTCCTTCTCCGTCAGATAGTCAATCATACATCCGACCGTCGTCCCTGTATCCATATAGATAACATCGCCGGGCTCCAGCAGTCCTGCGGCGTATTTGCCAATCCGTCTCTTTTCTTCACAGCATTCTCTCTCCCGGTCAGCCGAAGAGTCCTTCTGCGCTGCGTCCGCCCCGACGCGTACTGCGCCGCCGAACACCTTTACAAGCTTTTTCGCCTTATCAAGTGCTGTAAGATCCCTGCGGACAGTAGAATCCGAAACTCCCAAAAGCTTCTTCAGCTCCATAACCGTCACGCTGTCCTTCTGCTCCAGAAGCCCGAGAATCTTCTCATACCGTTGTTCCGTCAGCATTTCTTTCCCTCTTCACTTCATTTTCTTCCACCGGGCTGAAAGCCGGCTGATAATAGCATAATGCATGTTCGCCTGAACGTCAAGGAAATCTAACATAAATTTCATTTTTTTCTTTTCATCCCAAACCCGTGGAGATAAATCTCCGGTACATTTACCATTCCGTCTTTTGACAGATAGACAATCCCCAGTTTCTGAAGCATGTCAAAAATCCCCTGCGGCGTTGAAGACGGTAACTGTTCCTGCTCCGCGGGACTCCACAGATCCATCTTTATCTTTTGAATAAACTCTGCCTTTTCAACCAACAGCACAGTTCCCAGAAACGCTTCCCTCAGCCGTTCCAGCCAGGGATATTCTTCCTGCAGCTCTCTCAGCCTGTCCTGCGACACTTCCCGCATCGCTCCCTGCAGCATTGCAGGAGCAATCAGACGTCTCCGGGGAAGAGTTTCTATCTCTGCAGGATATTCTGTCATTTTTCTTGCCGCTGTACTGTAAAGCTTCAGAAAAGGGCGGGGCACCAACGCTCCGCGTGCATCCTGCAGATGATTTGGCGCCCAGGTATAACTCATTCCTTTTTTGGGTGTATTTCCCATGTATTTCCCCATCAGTTCATTGACAAAACGCTCTATGATCTTTTGATCTTCTGTAGGAATATATCCGATATCGCCCTGAGGATTCTCACTTATAAGGTTTGGAATCCCATGCAAATATTCTATAGTTTGCTCATCTCTTGCATTTGCAAGGCGCTTAATAAGAAGTCTGTACAAAGATACCGCATTCCACTCCAGTCTCAGGCAGCAATTTCCCATCTTTGAAGCATCCGAAAATTTCAGCAGTTCGGACTCATAAAGATCCTCTCTCAAAAATATCTTACTCTTCAAACGTTTCCATCTCCTCAAATGGGAAAACCAGAAGGATAGAAGCGTTCTGATATAAGGAAACAGATCTATATATCGCATGCAGATTTTATCCAGCGTGTCATATATTATAAAAACCCATTGATCTTTTTTCTCCAGATATCTATCAGCCTTGTCCAGAAAATCTTCACACTTCTCCGGATTTTTTTCTATATAGTCCATCCAAATTTCCGGGCATTTCCATGCGTTACTTCCTGCGGCTGCCGCAAGAAAAGATTCATCAAAATATTGCGCCGCGAGTCCCTGAATATATTCATCCCCTTTAAAATAGCGCAAAAGCAAAAGAACTGCGCTTCCTGCCCAAAAAGCTGCTGCTTTTTGATCCCCCAGGTATTTCCCCATGGTAGTTTGACCCGGAAATCGGATATCGTCTGCGTTATATCCCGGTAAAAACACGGTGTTCTCTGCACGCGGGCGGAAAAGCTGCGGCTGATTTCCTATTATATAGCGAAATCCCCCTTTCGTCTGAAGCGTCTGAAAGATCCTGGTTTTTCCAGTTCCACTGCTGCCCAAAATCAGAAATTTTGTCGGTTCCACCAGCATCTGATAATTTCTGAGCGGCAGAAAATCTGTCATCCGGCTATCTTCCGCCTCTGCTGTCGTCTGCAGTCTGGACATTGTATTTAATACATGCATTCTATCCATTTTCAGACCCCCTCGCCTCCAAACCACATCATAATCCTCTCCTCTATCTCCTGGTACCAGGAACTTCGCATGAGATTTTTCAACTGTATGACGTTTTCTGACGCCTGATCTGTTCCATCTGTATATAGCTGAACATTCCCTGCCAGTGCAGGATAATACGGCACATAAATCGGTGAATGCGCTTCCTCTCTTGCCTCCAGCCCAGGCTGTTCCTCATCCCCTCGATAGTAAGCTTCACAAAATGTTGTATAAGATTGTTCCAAAAATGACTTTTTTTCTTCCGCTGTGACGATTCCCGCTCCGCCGCACGCGCTGTCCACGATCGCTGTCATCGGGCGATCTTCCTGAGCGCTTCCTATAGATTTTAAAACTAATCGCATGCCCTGCCAGGACTGTGCGCTGTCCTTGCCGAACAGTACAACCCCATGCGGAATCTGAGCAGTGATCACCCCGCCCATATCGTGAAATCCTGCCCTTGCGTCTAAAAGGACAAAGTCCACAGAGCATATTTGCCGTATCGTCCTTACAGCCTCCCTGATCATCCTGGCAAGCTGTCTTTTCATATTTTCCGGTATTGTATCCTGATAATCAATGCGCGCCAGTTTCTGCAGATAATTGTCATCTATACGCCCCGCTGGAAGAACAAAAATTCTGCCCTTTGTATGTTCCATCAGCACCGGGTCGTTCACCTGCCGAAGCATATCGGACATATCTATTGTTTCCTCTTCGTCCGAAACCGAAGCTTCAAGCAGATAATCTACTGTACCGCTGTGTATTTCCGACTCATCCCAAAACAGAGATGCAAGTCCGGGCGCTTCTATATCTGTATCCACTGCAAGAACATTTTTCCCGTCCATAGCCAGATTCAGTGCTGTCGCCGCCAGCGCTGTCGTTCTCCCCATACCTCCTTTAAAAGAATAGAAAGTGACTACTTTCGGCATTTTCCCCAGATATGCGTCTTCATAGTCCCAGATTGCCTTCCCTCTGCCCCGGCTGTCAATCCATGCTTTTTTTGCCACTGCCCTCTCCAGCATCATCCATGTAATTCCGTTTCTCTCCTCATACAGCCAGCAAAGACGTCTTATTTCCTCTGCCATTTCATATACTACGTCCGTCATTTTTTCGCCGCTGCAGTAAAGGTTTCCCTGGAAATACTTTCCAAGTGTTCTTTGCAGAAGTTTTTTCAGATTGTCCAATTCTTCTCCTGTTATTTTCTCTTTTGGTTCTATAAAGAGCAGCAGCTTTCCATATACGTCTCTGACAATTGTCGCTCTTTGTATCTTTTTTGCAGTCCTGCAGTTCTCGACTGTTTCTATTGCTCTCTCAATGGTCTGATCAAATGTTATCACTTTTCATCCACCTCCGGCATAATTCTTCCATCTAAAAGTTCTGAAATCACTTCCTGAATGAGCATTTCTGAGAATTCGGACGCTTCCTGCATATCACTTTCCGCATACTCTGCATCGCTCTGATACCTTCTGCCAGGATGATCTTCAAATAATCTCTCCGGTATCTTTTTCCTCGAAAAAATAATTCCCGTCTTTGCGTTCATAACGCCAAGGATCTGGCAATATTGCTGTAAATCCCCCCATAATCCTGCTGCATCATGCGTTGTTCTTCCTGCCCTGTCGCCCCGCATCGCACAGTAAAGCGCCTTGATTGCACATTCTGACGCAAATGCATAGTGACACATCGCATTATTTGTTCTGTAATATTTTTTCAACAATTCTCCATCTTTGTAGTGCCGCACCGCTGCTGCCGGATAGTTATCCCTTTTCTTTCTTTCGTTCATTTATAATTCCTTCCCCATCCCCGACTGACATTCTTTAACTCTTTACCCTTTTCTCCATTTTTCAAGCAGATTGCTGTAAAATTCAATTCTTTTTTCTGCCTCATTCCATGACTTTACTGCCTGATATCTCCCTTCGCCGTTGCAGACAACCGCCTCAATGCCGGGAGCTGTCAAAAGTCTCAGAGCTTCCTGTGTATCGCTCTGCATATTCTCATAATCCGACGGATAAAATGTATCCAGCATGCCATATAGTTCTCTCAGCATGACTCCGCCCTGATAGATGTAGGATTTACTTTTTGCCGCAACAAGAAATTCCATAATCCTTTTTGTAATTTTTCTGAATTTTGTGTCGTCATTCGCATGAATATGTTTTGCAGGAGGGATTCTTTCTACTGTTTTGCCTTCCCTCTGGGCGGGCACTGATTTTTCCGTTCCATTGCCATTTTTCAGCGTTTCCAGAAATTTTATCCCTTCCGGAGTAAGGCTATACTGCTTTCTTCTGTTCATTTTAATCAGGTTCATGCTTTTTAAGACCTGGCATCGCCTTGAAAAATCCGAACCGCCAATGCAAACATCATATTTATGTTCAGCAATCGCAATCAGTTCTTCTGCCGTATGAGAAGAGTCGCTCAATTCATGCATCAAGTCAGAAATGAACTCCACATGTCTGTCTATAATTTTAATCAGTTCCATCGAATCCGGATTCTTTATCCAGTTTGCCCCTATGCTTGATACTCTAAAGATGTAATCATCCGTCTCTGTCAACAGCCCGTAATTTATAAGAGTATTAATCGTAAGTCTAATGGTACTTTCACTTTTAGAGCCGTATTTCAATGCAAAAAAACGGGCGAAACTGTTAAGACTGTTCTCCTGTTTAAAGAACTCCAGAATTTCCAAGATATTATCTCTTGTTTGATTGAAATTGGGTAAATATCCTATATTCTTCTTCACTCTGCCATCAATCCTTTCTTATATATTAAATTGCAACTGCCATAGCATTATCCAGCACATCTGTTTATATATTAAATGCATCCGTCATAGCACTATTCATCGCACCCGTTCTTGCCGAATTGGGTGCACTCTCCTGTAGAATGGATGCACTCCCGCCTGTATTGCCTGTTAACCCTGCTTTATTATCTGATATTTTACTTATATTTTGTATTTTTTCATACAATTATTTTTTGGTTAATGTACCACGCCAGTGTAATTTATTTTATTATACTATGCTTTAATACTTTTTTCAATATGAACTTAAAAACTTTTTAACATTTCAAGCGCCCCTCTCTAAATGGATAAAATGCCACTCCCTAATTTAACAGCCGACATACTCTCTATTAATGAAGTAAAAATGCCTGCAGGCTCCCTGGTATGATGGGATAATATGAAAAAAGGCGCCAGGGAATATTCCCCGCTCGCCTTTTTCCATATTATCCCATCAGCTCCGCAAAATCCATCTCTTCCTCGTCAAACGTAATTTCCACGCAGTAGTTTTTCTCTTCCCATAATTCTTCCGGAAGATAGATCACAATCGTGTGTACGCCTTCGCAGCTATACGCATTTATCGCCTCAAGGGTTTCCCCTGTGCGCAGGATGCTGGCTCCGGCGGCATGATTGTTTATATTTGGAAGCTCAATGCGCTCCTTTGCCTTCATCATATGGACATAGAGCTTATGCGGCTTCCAGGTCAGCTCTGCCCAGTCGAGTTCATACGGATAATACGGCATACACTGTGTGCCGAAGATTCCCTCTTCGTTTTCCCTGACGTACGTTCCCACCCGGTCGAGAACTGCGAGGCACCCCTCCGGAACGGCTCCTGTTCCGTCCGGTCCTATATTCAGCAGATAATTGCCGCCGCGGCTTACGACTTTTAAGAGCAGGCGGATCACTTCATCCGGATTCTTCCAGTTATGATCCGTCTTTTTATATCCCCAGGTGTCATTTAATGTTGCCGGAAGTTCCCAGTCGCCTTCATAGGGAAGCCGCGGCAGAAAATTATCGCCCGTTGTCATATACTCGCCGAGCTCATTTCCGATTCTGCCGCTCACGATACAGTCGGGCTGAATAGATTTTACAAGATCTAAAAGTTCCTGGCTCTGCTCCTTCGTCGTCTCCAGCGGGGTATCAAACCACACAAGCGCAATCTTGCCGTAATTCGTCAAAATCTCACGAAGCTGCGGCTTTACCTTATGATCCAGATAGTACTGATAATCCTTGCCGCTGTTGTCTCGCCCTGCGGCAAGCCCGTTCGGATCGTGCCAGTCCTGCGCCTGAGAATAATATAATCCCAGCCGCATCCCATACTTTTCGCATGCAGCCTGCAGCTCCTTTAAAATATCCCGGCCGCAAGGCGTCGCTTTTACAACATTGTAATCGCTTGCCTGAGAATCATACATCGCAAACCCTTCATGATGCTTGGAGGTAAATACGATATACTTCATGCCCCATTCCTTTGCCCGCTTTACAATCGCGTCCGCGTCGAAATCCACCGGATTGAACTGCTTTGCCAGCTTTTCATACTCACACGGCGGAATCTGGAGCGTATCCATAATCCACTCCGCGACGCCGCGCGCCTTTACTCCCTGATACTCTCCGCCGAGCAGAGCGTACAGACCCCAGTGAATGAACAGTCCAAACTTTGCGTCCTTAAACCACTGCTGCTTTGTATCCTTGATCTTCTTCATGATCTTTGCCTCCCGTCACGCCTGAAATCCGATATCTTCCAGAAAATATGCGTTGCTGTTTGCGTATCTGCCCTCTCTGTCGCGAAGCTCCACGCGGATATACTTCTCATTTCCGTCAAGCTGAAATCTCGCCTCAGTAATGCTTTCTCCCGGCATTGCAATCTTGCGGTAGCATCTCGTAGCATCCATCATCGCGTAAATTTTCTCAACCTCGCCGGTCTTTATCACAAGCTCTCGTCCCTCGATGTAGAGTTCTTTAATCTCCGGACCCATGGAACTGTAAAACTCGCCTTTTTTGAGTGCTTCGATCACTGCAGCGTGACTCAACTCCTTTGCCTTGATCATCACGAAGCCGCCAAAAGAATCCGACAGCGCATCGTCCAGATCATAGCAATTATGATTGTCATCTGTTGCAAGACACCACAGGCGGTTTCCCAGACGAAGCATTTCGTCATAGGACTGCGGATTGTATCCATAAAGACCGTCGTGCTCACAGCCGTGATTATAAATCTCCATCGCAAACAGCCCCTTTAACCCCTTATAGTCGTCATAATTCTGC
This sequence comes from uncultured Lachnospiraceae bacterium, assembly GCA_944384105.1. GTDB lineage: Bacteria > Bacillota > Clostridia > Lachnospirales > Lachnospiraceae > Egerieimonas_A. Next base: position 33,655 of record CALWSC010000077.1, read on the forward strand.
ATCGACCAGTACGGGTGATTGTAGCACACGAGGAATCCCATCTCCTGCATTCTGCGGAAATACTCGTTCATGTACGCAAAATCCCCATACCTGCGCTCCGGGCAGATCCCTTTCTCCTTCTCCTCTCTCTTATACTCCGGCATGGAATCGAACAGGTTAATATGATATGTATGATCCTCCGGGCGCAGGCGCTCGGAGCTCACTTCATTAATATCCACCTCCACAGCCGGAATCGTGATAAAATCCTCATCATCCAGATCCTGATGATTACGGTAAATTCTGTGATCCGTAATCGCAAGAATCTGGTAGCCGCGGCTCTTATACGCCTCCTTATCCTGCTCAGGCGTCAGCCTTCCGTCCGATATTGTCGTGTGGCTGTGCAGGTTCGCCTTGTAGAATCTGCCCTCAGGGGGCAGAAGATAAATTCTCTGTTCCATTACGCTTTTCCTCCCATCTTAGACTGGCTGACTGAGGTTCTGTTCTCCGTGAACCTCTTCCAATAAATTTTTCCAATCATACACGCAGCCATACCGAGCAGCGCTATTCCAATCCAAATCGTAATCGTCATATCCCACCCCACAATCTCAGAGAGCACTCCGATACCGTAAGTGGAGACTGCGCCTCCCACATATGCGGAGGAATTCAGTATTCCGGACGCTGTGGAGGACTTGCCGTACGGTGCAAAATAAATCGGCACAACGCTGACAAGCATAGTATTTACCGCCATCATCGCGGTGGTGGCGATCCCGAACAAGATCAGCGCGGCTACTATCGAGCTGCCCGGAAAGAACCTCAGCAGAAGCAGTGCCGCCGCGCTCACGACAAAGAATGCCGCGCCCGTCATAATCTCATTGTTGAACAGCTTATTATTTACAATCGCCGCCAGATACACGCCGCTTAAATTAAAGATCGGGATAACCGTGGTACTGATAATTGAGACTGCGGAATCCATCTGAAATACCTCGCGGATATAGGTTGGAATCCATGTTGTGACTCCGTCCTTTAATATGCCCTGGAACATCAGTCCAAAGCACAGAAAAATCATGCCGGATACCAGAATCAGCCGTTTCATCGAAGCACCCGCAAACGACTTTTCGCTCTGCACAGCAAACGCCTGCTCGGAAATACCGTTCTTCTCCACGTCCCTTTCAATCCTTCGGATACCGAACACCCAGGCTGCCGAGATCGCAAACAGACACACGGAGGAGAAGAAAAATACAATCCTCCACTCAAACTTCCAGACAATCAGAGCTGTTATCGCATACGCCGCAAAAGTTCCGATCGGCACACTTGTGTTGATATTGACGCAGAACTGCTTCTGCCGCTCTGTCGGAACCCAGTTGGAAAACAGCTTGATGATCGGTGACCAGATCAGCGACTGCAGAAGCCCGTTTACACACCAGATCGCCACCATCTGCCAGATTTGGGAAGTAAATCCCATAAGGATATTGCAGATACCGGAGCCCAGAATCCCGGTAAATATCATTTTCTGCGGCTTCAGTTTGTCTCCCAGAAAGCCGCTGAAAAGCTGTCCGAAACCATAGGAGCAGAAAAATGCGGTTCCGATAAGTCCTGCAGCTCCCTTGTCATATCCCTCTGCCCGGATGATCTCAGTCAGGCTCGCCGAGTAATTCAGTCGTCCCAGATAGGTTGAAAAGTATGCGATCCAGCACATCCAGAACAGCATTGTCTGCATATTGCGCGACTGAATTTTTCTTAATGGTACTGTCTTACTCACTGTTTTTTCTCCTTTTCCCCTGCTTCTTATTGTTTCCCCCAAAAGTCCAGATCCGCTTTCGCGCTCAGCGCTCTCTCATATCCCGCCGCAAGGATCTCCCCCCGGTATTTTGTCAGCACGCGCAGCGTTTCTGAAAACATCTGGCGCTCCTTCTCCGGTTCTGCTGTTCAGCCGCAAAACCCAGGCAGTGTATCCAGAAAATATGCGTTGGTATTGGCAAATCGTGCATGGCTGTCTTTTACTGTCACACGGATATAACCCTCGCTGCCAGTAAGCGCGAATTTCGCTTCCGTGAGCGTATCCCCTTCCCGGGAAACTTCCTTATAACAGTTTTTCCCTCTCATATTAACATAAATTTTCCGCACCGGGCTGGTTTTTATAATTAAATTTCCGTTTTCGATATACAGCGCCCTGATTTCAGGTCCCATGGAGCTGTAAAAACTGCCCTCCTGCAGGCTTCTGACGATACTGCCATAGGTAAGTTCCTCTGCGCAGATCATCGTAAAGCCTCCGAAGGAATCGCATAGCGGATGCCCAAAGGGGTAACCGTTATGATTATCATCTGCAGCCAGACAGAAAATCTTCTTTCCCGCCCGGAGCATCTCTTCATATGCCTGCGGGGTGTACCCGTAGAGTCCGTCCAGTTCACATCCATGATTATAGATCTCCATGGCAAAGAGTCCCTCCAGTGGAAGATATTCGTCTACGGTATGCATGGACCAGTAGGGATGATTATAGCACGCAATAAATCCCAGCTTTGCCATCTTTTTTATATAGGAATTTACATATGCCGAATCGTGGTTCCAATAATCCGCCGCACAGTACTGTGCCTTCCTCTCAGGCATCTCCTCCGGGTTCGTATCATAGAAATTCAGATGATACATTCTGGTGCGGATACGTTCTTTTCCCGGGCGGATTTCATTCATATCCACCTCCACCCCTGCGAGGGCGACAAATTCGCTGTCGCTCAGTTCCAGATGCTGCACATACTTTTTATGATCCGTGAAGGCTACTACCTGATAGCCCTGTTCTTTGTACGCTTTCTTTACTTCCTCCGGGGTCAGTCTTCCGTCTGACACTGTGGTGTGGCAGTGCAGATTTGCCTTATACCAGCTTCCTTCGGCCGGAAGCAGATTGATTCTTTTCTCCATATCCCATGCTCCCTGTTCTTCTTTTTTCCATGCGGAAAACGCTGTGAACCGCTTTTCCGCATACTAATGCATAAAAGGAGGGACGCTCCCAAAGTGCTCTTTGACAACGTCCCTTTGTTTTCAATATCTGTGAAGCAGTTCCGCGGCAGTTTATTTTGCCTCGTCGATCGCATCGTTTGCACGCTTCTGGATCTTCTCCATCGTAGTATCGATATCCTGCTGTCCCTGTAAGTACAGCTGTCCTTCTTCTGTCCAGATCTGACCGATTACGGTATCTGCAGTTCCCATGATCTTCTCAGATACATAGTTTCTTTCTGTATCAAACCATCCCTTCATGATGTCATCCGCCGTGATCTTGTCATGCTCAAAGATCGGAACCAGCTGCTCTTCTACATAGCTCCTCGCCTCTTCCTCAGACAGGTTCATAGCCGGAACACGTCCATGACCTAACAGGTACTGATTCTCGCAGAGAACTTTGATCGCCTCAAAAGCAGCCTCTTTATTGGAAGATGTGGACGGAATTGCATAGCAGCTGTTGATAGACAGTGTGGATGGAGTCTCTCCTTCCGGATACGGCATCGGAAGAATTCCTGCCTCCCAGTCACGCGGATACTTCTCCTGGTCTGCCAGGGTACTTGCTACCCATCCGCCGTTTACCCACATAGCGATGTTGCCATTTACAAGGAACTCATTATACGGATGTGTTCCGGATGCCTGGTCTAAGGAAGACGGCTGAACTTTCAGCTCATTGCCCATCTCATTCATCCACTCAAGGCTCTCCTTGAACGCCGGATCGTCGAAGTTAGCAGAGCCATCCTCTTTGTATCCGGAGATTCCTCTCTGAGTAGCTCCCATATAGAATACTGCCGGATCATCTCCAATGTAAGAACCATAAATTCCCTTGTCAGGATCTGTCAGCTGCTGAGCCAGCTCCATATATTTCTCCCAGGTCCAGTCCTCAGCGGTCGGATACGGGATTCCCGCATCATCAAAGATCTTCTTATTATAATATGTCAGCCAGATATCTCTGTAAGCCGGCATACCGTAAGTCTTTCCGTCGAACTTTGTCAGGTTCTCGCCGTAAGTAGCCTCCATATCATAGCCAGCCTTCTCTGCCAGCTCGTCCAGAGGCTCCAGAACGCCTGCGTTATTGAACTCCTCCAGCTGAATCGGGGTTCTGCTGATGATATCAATATCATCCCCTGCCATAAGGCTGACTAATACTTTATCCATCTCACCGGATTTGCTGGTAGGCGTAATAGACCATTCGATTTCGATTCCGGTCTTCTCCTTGATCAGTTCTACCATTTCCTTTGCCTCTGCGCCTGTAGCAGCGTTGTCCGTGGTAGCCCATTTCAGCGTCACGCCTGCGTACGGCATATCGCTGTCTGTACCTGCTTCAGCTTTATCGGCGTCACCTGCAGACGCTGTGTTTTCTTCTTTTTTCTCATCTGCAGAATCGCCGCAGCCCACAGCTCCGATTGCCATCAAAGCTGCAAGCGATAAAGCGAAGCCACGTTTTAAACCATTCTTCATTTTCATATCGATATCCTCCTTGTTAAGATGATTCTATTATAAAATCCTGCTGCGGAAAAGAACATAGGTGGGATTTTGACTTTATATGCAATATTTGTCATTTACACCTTCTGCGAAAGCAATTTTACACAGTCTGTCAACAATCCACCATGTGTTCTGCCGCAGAAGCAGATTCTTTTTCGTGAAATCCCATAAGAATCCTGTCATTTTTTGTCAGTTTTATAGGAACAATTCCCCTGACCCCTTCTGCCGCAGCTTACCAGTAGGTCTCCCAGTCCATGCTGAGCCGTACCAGAGCTTCCATGTAGAAATAGTCTCCCCAGATACAGCACTCGTCCACCCCGCCGTCGGATACCGTGTTCCATTGGGAGGACTTCGCATAGGTGGAATGCAGAAGAATTCCGTTCGTCTGCGTTCCGTCTCTGTACAGACAGCGCTCAGTCAGAGCCTTTAACAGGCGGCGCGCACAGCCTCTGTAATACTCCGCTTCCTCCGGTTTCAGATACTTTGCCATCTCAAGCATACCGCACGCGGCGATTGCCGCAGAGGATGCGTCTCTCGGCTCATCACTTCCGTCGTCAAAATCGAAATCCCAATACGGGACAAGGTCGGAAGGCAGATGATTTAAGAAGCACTCTGTCACTCTGCGGAAGTTCTCAATGTATACGGGATCCTTCAGATACTTATAGCTGATCGCTGATCCGTATACGCCCCAGGACTGTCCTCTCGCCCATATGGAGCCGTTTCGGTTTCCCTGCGCGGTCACACCCTTTACGGGATCTCCTGTTCTGGGGTCAAAGAAATACGTGTGATACGTGGATGCATCGTCACGGATGACATACTTCATGCTGGTGCGGATATGGCGAAGTGCATGGCTTTTGTACTTGTCGTCCCCGGTCACCTCGCTTGCCCAGAACAGCAGCGGCATATTCAGCAGGCAGTCAATGATCAGGCGATAATTGTCCGGATCTCCCACCTGCCCCCAGGCCTGGAAGAACTCGCCTTTCTCATGAAACCTTCCAAGCAGGTTATCAGCCGCCATCAACGCCGCTTCTTTCCCCGTCTCGTCTCCTGTCAGCTTGTACGCCGCCACGCAGGACGGGGAGTACAGAAATCCCATGTCATGATGGTCTACTACCACGCGCTTAATCATGCGTTCCTTAAAGTCCTTCACCTGATGCAGCGCCGCCTCCTTGAACGCATTGTCCTTCGTCAGCTCATACGACAGCCAGATTTCCCCGGTCCAGAAACCGTTTGTCCAGTCATCGTTCGCCGTCTTCGGATAGAAGTTATCCACGCTCGCCGCTGCCGGAAAGCAGTCGTAGAATTCGGGCAGCTGGCGTCTTACCTGCTCAGCCGCATGATTAAGTGCCCGGCAGATTTCTTCATCCGTTATCATCGGATGGGCTGCAAATGTTTCTCTTGTCTGCATATATTGTCTCCTCCTTTAAAAAAATCCGGTATCCGGCAGACACCCGCCGCCGAATACCGGAAAATAAAAATCAGCCTTTTACACCGCTGGATGCAACTCCCTCGATAAAGAATCTCTGGCAGAACAGGAATGCTACCATAATCGGAATTAAAACGATCGTAGCCGCCGCCATCTGTGCTCCGTAGTCCTGAGTCAGACCTGATGAGAACAGCTTGATACCTACAGAAAGCATCTGCTTGTCCATGGTGGAGATATACAGATACGGACCCGTATAATCATTCCAGGACCATGTAAAGGAAAACAGAGCCATCGTCGCAATAGACGGTTTTGCCAGCGGGAATACAATTCTCCAGAATATACGCATATGGCTGCATCCGTCAATCTTTGCCGCCTCGCTGATGGAATCCGGAATGGAGATAAAGGACTGCCTGAGCAGGAATACAAAGTATACGTCCACACAGCTCGGCAGGATCAGCGCCCACATGGAATCCAGAATATGCAGGTTCTTGAAGATAATGTATCTCGGAAGAATCATGATGTCGCTCGGGATCATCATGGCTGAAAGCAGTACCAGAAAGATTACATCTTTTCCTTTAAAATTGATCTTCGCAAATCCGTACGCCGTAAAGCTTACGAAAAAGATCTTAATCAGAATAGTAAGGCCGGTCATCACAATCGTATTTACATACCATTTCTGAAAGTTGTATACTCCGTTCGTGAACAGGCCGATAAAGTTCTTTACGGTCGGGCTTTCCGGAATCAAATGCCACGGAAACCTCATTACTTCGCCGCTTACCTTGAATGAGGAAGACAGCATGAAGATGAACGGTGCGACAAAACAAAAGCCAACCAGAATCATGATAATGGTAAGAACCCATTTCAGTGCTTTATCTTTTTTCGTCATTTCCGTCCCCTCCTTAATAATTTACCCATTTCTTCTGTCCGCGCCACTGAATCAGCGTAACGATCATAACGATCACAAACATTACAAGAGCCATAGCACTGGCAACGCTTGTCTGATATTTCGTAAATGCGGTGCGAACAATATTGATGGACATAACAGTTGTAGCCTGACCCGGTCCTCCTTCGGTAAGTGCCTGAATAATTGTGAAGTTCTGGAACGAACCGGTGATAGAACTGATTAAGAGGAAGAATGTTGTCGGGGAAATCATCGGAATGATGACGTGACGAATTCTCTGCCACTTGGTCGCTCCGTCAATCTGCGCCGCTTCCACAAGCTCGCTCGGAACGTCCTGCAGCGCTCCCAGATATACGACCATGTTAAGTCCCAGCCCTTTCCATACGGCGATGACAGCCGTTGTCGGCAGTGCCAGCACCATATCCTGCAGCAGCAGCGGCGGATCAAATCCCAATCCCTGCAGCCCCTGAATAATCGGGCTTCCATTTCCCAGAAGTACCTTAAATACAATGGCAATCGCAACCATATTGGATACGTACGGCATAAAGATCAGAGAACGGATTCCATTCTTGCAGAATACGCCTTTGTTCAGAATAAACGCGAACACAAATCCCAGTACCATAATAAGCGGTACGTATACCAGAGTGTACACAAAGGTTCTTAACAGCGAATCTCTGATTTCTTTGTTGGTAAAAACGGTGATAAAGTTTTTCAGTCCCTCGAACTGCAGGTTATCCAGCTTCGTGATATACGTGATGTTTCCGAACGACATCGCGATAGCCATGAGAAAGGGAATACCTGTAAAGACTGTAAAGAAAATCAGATACGGCGCGATGAACATCAATCCTGCGCGGTTCTCCTTCTTCTGAGCCAGCGAGGTCTTCGCTTTTACCTTTGGTGCTTTTTCCTTTTTCATAAAGCCCACCTCTCACTTCTCTTTTTTTCGTTGAAATATCCGAGCGCAGCTTTACGCCCGGATCTTTCTTATGGTTTTATTGTACCGTTTTCCGCTGTGAAGTTATATAGGTGGTTTTTTATATCCATTGGCTATTTTTGTGTTTTTACAGACAGAAAGGACAAATCCGGATGGTATTTTGCCTGATTTGTCCTTTCCGTTTTGGTGATTTCTCACGGATTCTGTCTCAGATTTCCGTATTCATCCACGTCTGATGCGGTAATTTTCGGTATTTTTACCACTACCACAGTTCCGCATCCCTGTCTGCTGTTTATAGCAACAGCATTTTCAAGCCCGAAATACAGCTTGATGCGCATCTGTACGCTATGCAGCCCGATACCAGTGCTTCTGCGGTTTTTCTCCGAAGCGCTGTCCTGCTTTCTGCCGTTTACAATCTGATTGCGCACCTGTTCCAGCCGTTCCTTTCCCATGCCGCAGCCGTTGTCAGCAACACGGATCGTAACCCAGCCATCCTGCACCCGGATCGACAGACGGATATTCAGTCGGCGCTCTATGCCTTCCATGGCATAGAGAAATGAATTTTCCACTAAAGGCTGCAGCAGAATCTTCAGCGAATACAATCCGCGGATCTGCTCCATATCTGTGCGCAGATCGAAGCTCACGCTGCCGCCGTAGCGGTTCTGCTGTATCTTCACATACGCCATCAGATGCTCAATCTCGTGCTCCATGGGCACGATGATCTGTCCTCCGCTGATCGAAAGGCGGTACATTCTGCCCAGAGACGCCGCAATTCTGCCGATATCGGGGTGCCCCGCCTCATTCGATTTCCACACGATATTTTCCAGGGTATTATACAGAAAATGCGGATTGATCTGGCTCATCAGCACCTCCAGCTCCAGCTCCTTCTTCTTGCGGTCTGCTTTGAGCCCCTCAATGATGTGCGTGTTAATCCGATGCAGCATAGAGTTGTAGTAGACCATCATATCGTTGATCTCGCTCTTCTTTTTGCTGACCTCGACGTAGGCATTTAAGTTTCCGCCGTAGACCTCCCGCATGGAACTGTTCAGCTTTCCGATCGGCTCCATAAAGCTTTTATACAGCCACAAAAGAAGCATGCCGCTGAATCCCATGCAGAGCAAAAGAAGAACCGCAAACCTGAAGTACAGCCCGTCTACTTCTGATGTGACCGCACTTGCCGGCACAATCATGACAGTCTGCCAGTCATTGACCTCGGATTTCTCCATGCAGACCATCCGCCTCTTTCCATCAAATGTATATTCAAAGGACTGGCTGTCCTCCCGCTCCAGCATGCTGCGCAGCCAGGCGGGAACGCTGCCGCTCTCCAGGCTTTTCTCATTGCTTGCAGAGATCAGATGCCCCTGCCCATCCATAATATAGATCTCTCCCTGCATGGAGTCAGCCTTTTCTTTATATAAATTATAGAATACCTCTTCCTTAAGCGCAAAAATCTGCACATACTCATATCGGTTGCTCGTCCAGGAGTAAACCCTTCGTGAGCCGAACACCGCCATGCGCTCATGTACATTATCATTCCTCCTGCTCACCAGGAAGTTCTCACGAACCGGATACCATACCAGCTGCATCAGCTTATCCCCGTCGTTGATGCCCATTTTCTCGAGCTTTCCTCTCACTTCCCCGTTATCGTTGTTGGGATCGAGAAAGTTTAACAGCTCACCGCGCCGCGTATATATCGCTCCGAGCTGTTCTCTCTGGCTGAGCCAGTCCACAGCCTCCAGAATATCCCGGTAAATGCGGACAATGGCGCTCTGCTTTGCTGTGCTGCCCTTTATTCTGTAATTCTGCCGCGCATACTCTATCAGCTCAGTATTTCCCGCATATACGTCTGACAGATAGGAAATCTCGTCCAACTTCTCATCCACTGCACTGGTGATCTCCTCCAGATCATAGTGCATGGATCGGATATACTCCTCTTTCAGGGCGGTGCGGGTCCGCCAGAAGATCACTGTAACCAGGATCATGACCGGAATAATCAGCAGCAACATTCCGTAGAACATTTTCCTCTTCAGCGCTCCCCCGCTTTCTGTTTTCCCCCTCATCTGCTCACCTTTTCGGCTTCTGTCCTGCCCTTGCCCTCCACAGCAAGGCTGCGGTATTCATTCGGGCTCATGCCATACTTTTTCTTAAAGACCTTGATATAATTCGATACGTCCGCCCAGCCGAGTGCCTCGGAAATCTCATAAATCTTCAGCGCGGGATCTCTCAGCAGTTCGCAGCTCTTCTCCAGGCGTTTTCTCGTTACGTATTCACTGAAATTGCATTCGAATTCATTTTTAAATATCTTGGAGATGTATGCAGTATTCTTGTGAACCTTCCCAGCTACATACTCGAGTGAGATTTTGTTGGAGCTGTACTCCTGATCTACAATCTCCCGGATCGCGGCCGCAAGGCTGCTGCGCTTCTTCGTCTCGCCTTTCATTCTCCGGCACTCTTCAGAAGCTTCTGAAAGTATCCGGTACAGGAAATCCCTCTTATCCTCCAGGCTGTCGCGCAGGTAAATATCCGAGTAAGTGCAGCCAAGCTTCTGCATCACGCGCTCCATCTGCACAGAACTTTGCAGAAGTCTCCTTGAAGCATGGAACAGCAGCTCCAGAGACATGCGGTTGATATAATCATAATCCCGGATCACGCGGTTGCGGAACACCGAGAACGTACTGTCCAGCTCCTCCAGAATCCTGTCCCGATTCCGGCTCAGCACAGCGTCCATGATACGTTCCGCATTAAATTCGATTGTATAGTAATCGAAATCGGCCTCCTGCATCTCCTTATAGTACATGATCATGCGCGGCGTCTCATGAAATATCTTCTGGCTGGCGCAGCATTTCGCCTGCTGATAGCACTGGGGCAGCATCTGATAATTAAGGTAGAAACTGCTGATTCCCACAGAGACGCTGATTCCGCTGTGTTTCTGCGCGCGGTCAGCCATCCGGCGGGCGCACTCACGCAGTGTATCCTCCTGCTGATCCTCCGGAAGCATCAGAATACCGGTAATGTGATCCTCGTAGTTCAGAAAGATCTTTCCGAAGAGCTCCTCCTCGCACCGTGCCTCCTCGAGTGCCTTCGCAACTTTCGTCTTGAGCTCGTATGTTCTCTGCTTGTCCATCTGTCCGGAGATGTCCATCCGGAAATACATGACGCCGAACCTTCCCTCGTCGTCTCCATAGAGCTCCTGCTCCATCTCCTCCTCGTCATAGCCGTAGCCCTTTAAAAGTGCATTGAACTTCTGCTGTTCCTTCAGAAGCTCGCCCTCCTCAAAAGAGCGCTCATGCTGCCGCTCTTCGTCCAGCTGTTTCTTAAGCCTGCAGAAAACATTCTCAAATTCATCGATATCCGTGGGCTTCAGAAGATATTCACAAACCCGGTTCTTGATTGCCGTCTGCAGATATTCAAAGTCATTGTAGCCGCTGAGGATCACCATACGGATGCGCGGATATTCGCGGCTTAACCGCTTCATCAGCTCCAGCCCGTCCATCTTCGGCATCCGGATATCTGAAAGTACAATATCAGGAACATTTCCCGCGATCTCCTCAAGCGCCTCCGCACCGTTGGCGCATACCCCGCTGATCTCGAATCCCCATTCTTTCCACGGAAGACTGTTTGCGATGCCGCTTGCAATCGCCTTTTCATCCTCCACAATCAACAGCTTATACATACGGTTCCCTCTCCATCTCTTAGCGTACTTACGCGAAGACAGCGGCCTCCCTTCCATCTTCGCTTTCCTTCCATTATATATAATTCTGACATTTCCGTAAACTATTTTCCCGAAATTACTGCTATCCTCCTCATTCCGGAATCTTATACAGTCTGCCGTCAGACAGAATTGCCGGATCGCCTTCTGTGATTCTCTGCTCATACAGCCATTCGTCCGGCTGGCGAAGCATAGATTCCCTGCCGTTTCTGTCTCTTACCGTTACCAGCACAGTCACCGCTTCGCCGGAGGGGCGTTCTTCGCAGCCGTAGTCATCTTCCTGAATGTTGGTGATTATGTATGTTTTGTTTTTCATTTCGGTATAGTATTCTAAGATACCGATTGTAATTTCTGCTGCCCGCGCAGACGCTAATTCACAGTTTTTATCGAAATTCTCTATTCCGCTGTGCTCTGCCGTATCTGTGATTGTCCGGACACTCAGGAATGGAATATTGTTCGCATAGCAGACATGAGCCACACTCGCCGACTCCATGTCTGCGGAGAGCGGGGAGAATTCCTTATTAATCTCTTCTCTCTTATCATCCTCAATAAACTGCTCTCCTGTAACCACAGTTCCGAACCGCATCGGATACAGGGTCTTTTGGCTGTATGCCTTCGCCGCATCCAGTAATTCCGGGTCAGGTTTAAAAAAATTTTCCGTCAGCCACGGATGAAAATCCGTCAGTATATCCTCCTTCACATCATGGTAAATCATCCGATCCGCCACAATCGTGTCAAAGAGCTGCACACTTTCATCCATTCCTCCCGCAGTACCGGCATTGACAATACAGTCTGTCTGAAATGTATCTATCAAAATCTGCGCCGCAATCGCCGCATTCACCTTGCAGACGCCGCTGTATAATGCCGTCACCTCCAGATTTCCAATCCGTCCGGAATAAAATTTCAGCATCGCCTTCTCTGTCACAACCGGAGACTGTAACCGCGGCAGAAACGGCTTTAGCTCCTCATCGCCGGCACACAAAATACCAATTTTCATCATAAAGACCCTCCTCCCAGCTTTTCCGTGAAATTAATTCTATTCACTATCGTACCATGGAACGGCTGCCTTTACAACAGAAAAAGCCATGCTCCAATCCTACAGGATTTTCGCATGGCTTTTCTTTACAGGAACTCGCGGATATCTGCTGCGAGTTTTTCTTCCAGGTTGATAAGGCGCTTGGTGATGTCCTTCGTCTTCTCATCCGCTGCCTCGTACTGGTTCAGATATTTTCTGAGGGATTTGATTCCCATATTGCAGCCGTCCGTCATCAGATCGGCGATTGTCTTGTCGGAATCGTCCATGGCGAGTTTCATGTTGGTCTTTACCCAGGACATACCCTTTGCCATGGGATTGGGTTCCTTTCCGTCATCGTGATATTCCGTCAGAAGGGCGTGGATCTCCTCCTCCAGTTTCTCGTGCTTTGTCCGGCAGTCCACCAAGCATTTTCGGAATTTTTCATCTCTGACGCTGTCAAGAATATCCTCTATGGAAGCAACTCCCATCTTAATTCCGGCGTCGCACTCGCGCAGCAGTTTTATAGTATCGGGTTGAATCATATGCTCTTGGCTCCTTTACTCTTTTCCACCAGTATGCCCGTTTTTTTCGATTCTATCCCAAATCTGCCGCCTTCTCCAATCCTTTTACAACCTCCACCGCCTTCTGAAGCTGTCCATCCGTTTCTCCGCCCTCTGCGGCTTTAACTTCAATATCCGGCTCAATTCCCGTTCCGTGGATGTTATTGCCGTTCGGTGTAAAATACTTTGCCGTGGTCAGTTTGACTTCGCTGCCGTCACTTAATTGATAGTACGTCTGGACGATTCCCTTACCGAAGGTCGTCGTTCCCACAAGAGTGCCGATACCATGATCCTTGACGGCTCCCGCAAAAATTTCAGAGGCGCTGGCACTGTTTTCATTCACAAGCACGACAAGCGGTATATCTATCGGAGTTTCACCGTCACAGGTATATTCTTCGCGGTGTCCCGCCTTATCCTCGATATAGACAATCATACCCTCGGGCAGAATCTGGCGCAGCGTATCGCAGACAGCGTCGAGAAGACCGCCCGGATTGTCGCGCAGATCAATGATCAGCCGCTCCATGTTCTGCTCCTTCAGACTCTGATACGTTTCCCTGAACTGCTCAGACGTCACGCCGGTAAATTGTGTGATCGCAAGATACCCTATACCGTCTCCCAGCATCTCGCCCGTGACATAGCTGATCTGCACTTTTCCCTTTGTGACTGTGATGTCCATGCGCTGCTCTGCACCGTCCTCTCCTTTTCTCCCGAGCGTCAGCACAATGTCTTTTGCCTTCTTCTGCTGAATTGCGCCTGAAATTTCCGAAAGTTCCTTTCCTTCTACCGACTCGCCGTCCACCGCGTAGAGGATGTCTCCCGGAAGGACCCCCGCCTCAGATGCGGAGCCTCCGTCGTAGCACTGGACGATCACAACCTCACCGGTGTCCTTCATCTGGCCAAGCACCACGCCCAGCCCCTCGTACTTGCCTGCGTTGGATCGATCCTCCTCCTCGCGTTCCTCCTCTGTATAATATCTCGAATACGGATCCTCCAGCCCCGACACCAGCCCGGCGTACATGGAGTCCTCCAGCTTCTGTTCATCGATATCTCCCATATAGACGCTGTCGATCAGGCGGCTGATGTCCGCCACCTTTGCCGTACTCCGAAAGCTTGCCGGTCCGTCGCCCGCAATCCAGAGAACTGCCGCTGCCGCAGCAAACAGCACTGCAGCACAGACCGCTCCTCCCACAAAACTCTTCCAGTGGACGGGATGCCTCTTTCGCCTCTGTTCCTCATGCTCCATCTCCTATACCTCCTGTATCACAGAGAAAGAGGGATGTAATTCACATCCCTCCGCCATTCTTATTATAATTATATGCTCAGAACGCATCATACTTTCAGATGCTTTCGGATCGTGAAAAGACTTCCCAGAAGTCCGATGCCGACTCCGAGAATCAGCCCTACCGGAAGCACCAGGCGGAAGACCTGATTTGCCGGGAGGAAGGTTAAAATGCCGTTGAGCATATTGAATTTTACCATAACGTACTGCACGACCTGATTATAGAGGAAATAAAGCCCCGCCAGAGGAATCGCTGCGCCCACGGCTCCGAGCAGAATACCTTCAATGACAAACGGTGCTTTGACAAACGTATTCGTGGCTCCGATGAGCTTCATGATTCCTATCTCCTCCTTGCGGATAGAGATGCCGACAGCTACAGTGTTGCTGATCAGGAAGATCGCCACTGCCAGCAGCACCAGGATAATCGCCACGGAGATATATGCCACCAGCTTATTAAATGTCGAGAGCGTATCCGTCGCTTTCTCCGCCTGCTGAATCTTGTCCGGATTTACACCGTTGAGCGTCTTGATATATTCCACAAGCGCATCCTGATTTTCTACTCGATCCACATATACCTCGTATCTCGCCGAATTTGCCAGCGGGTTGTCTGATAAAAATGCACTCGCCAAAGACTCATCGTAGTCATCGCCGAAGTAAATCGGCGCAAACTGCTCCCATGCCTCGTCCGCGGATACATACTTCACATCGATGACGTGATTCTGCTTGGCAATCTGCTCTCCGATGGAGTCGATTGTCGCCTGATCAATACCCTCCTGGAAGTAGACCAGAATGCTGACATTCTGTTCTGTGCTGCGCATAATGTATGTGAAATTGATCACAATAGCGAAGAACAGCCCAAACAGAAAGATACACGCTGCCATCGTCGCCACGGAAGCTATAGAGAACATCTTATTTCTCCAGATATTCTTCAGACCCTGCTTCAGGCTGTATCCCAGTGTACTAATCCTCATGATATTCACCCTCTTGTTCGTCGCTCACAATGACGCCTTTCCTCATGGTGATCACACGCTTTTTCATGGCGTTGACAATCTCACGGTTATGGGTTACGACAAGGACTGTAGTCCCTCTCTGGTTAATCTCATCCAAAAGCTTCATGATATCCCAGGAATTACCCGGATCCAGGTTACCTGTCGGCTCATCCGCCAGCAGAATTGCCGGTCGGTTCACCAGCGCTCTCGCAAGAGCAACTCTCTGCTGCTCTCCTCCGGAAAGCTCTTTGGGCAGAGACTTGTACTTCTCGGCAAGTCCAACCAGCGTCAGCACTTCCGGAACGCGCTTCTTGATCACGCGGTTGGGCTTCTCGATGACTCTCTGGGCAAACGCCACATTCTCATAGACGTTTCTGTCCTTTAACAGACGGAAGTCCTGAAATACGACGCCGAGCCCGCGGCGGTACTTCGCGATCTTTCTTCTGCGCATCTTGTTGAGCAGCTGTCCGTTTACTTTAATTGTCCCGGATGTCGGTTCGAGTTCCTTGAGCAGCAGCTTGATCAGCGTGGACTTTCCCGAGCCGCTGTTTCCCACTACAAAGACGAATTCACCCTTTTCAATGTGTAAAGACACGTCATTCAGGGCAGGCTGCCCTTTCGTGTACGCCTTGCTCACACTGTCTAAAGTAATCATTGTTTTCCTCCTGTTGCTTTAATAGTCCAAGGTTTCCATGTACTTCATGTACCTGACAACCATCAGCGCGATCTTAAAGGTGATCGCATCCTCGAACACGCGCAGGTCAAGCCCCGTGAGCTTCTGGAGCTTGTCGAGACGGTAGACAAGGGTGTTCCTGTGAATAAAGAGCTGACGCGACGTCTCCGACACGTTCAGGCTGTTCTCAAAAAACTTGTTTATGGTCGTCAGTGTCTCCTCATCAAAATCATCCGGCGACTTGTTCTCAAAGATCTCTTTGATGAACATCTTGCACAGCGGAATCGGGAGCTGATAGATCAGTCTGCCGATGCCGAGGGAGCTGTATGCGATCACATCCCGGTCGCTGAAGAAGATCTTGCCCACGTCGAGCGCCATGCGCGCTTCCTTGTAAGAGCGGGATACCTCTTTGAGTTCACGCACAATCGTACCGTAGGCAATATGTGTATTGCCCAGCGGATCCTTTCCGACGGCATCGAGCACCGTTCGGGCAATCTTGTCCATCTCCTCATAGCCATCTCCGGGAGCAAGCTCCTTGACGATGATAATGCTCTTCTCGTCCACGGCTGTGATAAAGTCGCCTGTCTTACCGTGGAAAACGTTCTTGACGCTCTCCATGTAGGACTGGTCCTTCTCCTGATTCATTTCCAGGATGAATACGACCCTGCGCACATCAATATCAATGTGCAGCTTCTTCGCGCGGTTGTAGATATCCACCAGAAGCAGATTGTCAAGCAGCAGGTTCTTAATAAAATTATCCTTGTCGAAACGCTCCTTGTATGCCACCAGAAGATTCTGAAGCTGGAAGGTAGCCATCTTGCCGACCATATAGACATCCTCGCTGCCGCCGCCCGCGATAAGCACATACTCGAGCTGCTGCTCGTCGTACACCTTGAAGAACTGATAGCCGCGCAGAACCTGTGAGTCCGCTGCGGACAGAGCAAAAGCGACGATCTCCTCGCTCTTAATTTCCGACTCGGGCAGTGTGGTGACGATCACCTTTCCCTCCACATCCGCCACGCAAAAGTCAATTCTGGATATGCTCTTCAGCCCGTCGATCGTATTCTGCAGTACCTGATTCGAAATCATAATTATCTTCCCTCTTTCCAATACATAGTTTTTACCCCCGGAACTGCCGCTGCCCCCAGCGTGCAATTCCTATCTTTATATACTAATACATTTTGTGCAAAAAAGGAAGATAAACCGTAATAACTTTAACACTTTTTTAACATTTTCCGGCAAAAACTTCAAAAGAAAGAGGGACCCGAAGGTCCCTCCTCATCTCTTGAATACAATATAGTTGTTCGACTGCAGTACTCTGAAATACTGAACCAGCCGTTCATACAGCGGCTCCGCTTCCTTGCCGAACCGTTCCTTCACCTTCTGTCCGATCTCATAAACCGATGCCTCTCCGTCGATCTGCTTCCAGATGAAACTTCCGAACTTCTCCATTCTGATATGGCTGACCTTCGGACGGCCAAAAGCGATCTGAGCGATTCGGTCAAAGATTCTGCGGTGCTCCACATCAATGGTCACCACACCCTCCTCGTCCTCGCTCCAGGCAAGAGCCGGATTGCGGTGCGGAATAAATTCCAGATAATTCTGTGACTGTTTTTTCGCCATATGATTATTTATTCCCGGTCTTTCTGTTGGAAAATGCAACCAGGCTGTAAATCATCAGGGCAAGGACAACGAGTCCGGCAATGACTCCTGCAGCACCGGTCAGATTAAAGAGCTGACCCAGCTTATCTGCAAATGTCCCTTCGCCCATCGGGATCACTGCGAACACTGCAAGGAGGATTCCCACGATACCCTCACCGGCAATCAGACCGGCGCAGTACAGTGTACCGTTTGTCGTGCGGCGCTTTCTCTCATCCTCGCTCTTCATCTTCATCTTGTCAAATACAAGGCGTACCACACCGCCGACCATGATACATGCGGATAACTGTACCGGCAGATACAGACCGATTGCGAACGGCATAACCGGAACGCGCAGGATCTCCAGTGCCAGAGCCAGGAATACACCCATGAATACGAGAATCCACGGAAGCTTGCCACCCATGATTCCCTCAACAATCATCTTCATCAGAGTAGCCTGTGCCGCCGGAAGCTCCTCAGAACCGAAGCCCCATGCATTATTCAGCAGCACCATAACTCCTGCAATAGCAAGACCGGATGCCACAACTCCGACCAGTTCGCCGTACTGCTGCTTGATCGGGGTAGCGCCCACGATATAACCTGTCTTTAAATCCTGTGAAGTATCACCTGCAATAGCGGCAACCACACAGATAACGGATGCGATAGCGATAGCGCCCGCCATACCCGCTGCATTGTTGCTTCCCGTAGCCTTCAGAACGAAGGTGGCGATCAGCACGGTAGCGATCGCAAGACCGGATACCGGGTTGTTGGAACTTCCTACGAGACCTACCATACGGGAGGATACGGTCGCGAAGAAGAATCCGAAGATAACGATCAGAAGACCGCCGATCAGGTTCACCGGAACCGCCGGTACAAGCCACAGTACGATCGCAACAATCAGGATCGTGCCCAGTACGATCGGCATCTTGATATCTCTGTCAGTTCTCAGCTCTGTACCGCCATTCTTGCTTCCGCTCATGCCCTTCATCGCCTTTGCGAACGTGCTCACGATCAGCGGCAGAGACTTGATAAGGCTGATCACACCGCCTGTAGCGATTGCTCCTGCTCCGATGTACTTGATGACATTGGACCAGATTGCGGATGCGCCGTCAGAAGCATATACCTCAGCGATTGTCTTTCCTGCCAGGTCTACATTTCCCAGTGTTTCAAAGTCCACGCTTCCGCCGAAGAATACAACTGCCGGAATCAGAACGAGCCATGCAATCACACCGCCGGCGAACATATAGGAGGAGATCTGCGGACCGCAGATATATCCAACTCCAATCAGAGCCGGGTAGATCTGAGTACCGATCTGTCCTGGAAAACCTCCGATCTCCGGAGTGTTGACCTCACTCGGAACAATCTTGAAGCCGTCAACAATAAGTTTAAACAGTGCGCCGAATCCCATACCTGCGAATACGGTAGCGGCATTGGATCCGCCCTCCTCACCGGCGAGAAGAACCTCTGCACATGCAGTTCCCTCCGGGTACGGCAGTACGCCGTGCTCCTGAACAATCAGGGAGCGGCGAAGCGGGATCATAAACATAACGCCGAGGATACCTCCGCAAAGCGCGATGATTGTGATCTCCAGATATGTAGGCATGGATTCCAGAGTTCCCTCTGCTGCCCACAGGAACAGTGCCGGCATTGTGAAGATGGCTCCGGCTGCCAGAGACTCACCGGCTGAACCGATGGTCTGAACCATGTTGCTCTCCAGAATGGAGTTTCTGCGCATGATGACACGGATGACACCCATGGAAATTACCGCTGCGGGGATGGAAGCTGATACGGTCATACCAACCTTCAGGCCCAGGTATGCGTTCGCCGCGCCGAATACGATCGCGAGAATGATACCCATAACGATAGACGTAACGGTGAATTCCGGGAGTACCTTGTCTGCGCTGACATAAGGTTTGAAGTTTGTGTTGTCGTTCATAACTCTTTGTCTCCCTCTCTTGTTTCTTTAATGCACCGGATTAGTCTATCACAAAAGCGCACGATTTGCAAACTAAATTATATACAATTTTCAGTCAATTGTTTTGTTAAATATCGTCCAACAACATCAGAAAATTTTCTGATATCGCGGATATAGGCGAAATCTTTTCCAAAAATCCTCTTTTCGGCGTCAAGATCCTGCTCCTGACCGACAAACACGCCCAGAACTCTGATCCCAGCACCGCGCATTTTTCGCACAGCCGATGCGGTCTCTGAAACGGCATAAGATCCCATGTACGGCTTGGGGTTTCGCGCATTCGGACGGTTCAGGATCACATCGTAGGGGCGCCCGTCACTTAACACGATGAGTATCTTTCCGTCCTCATGTCTTCGCATAAGCTCATCCCCCGCAGCCGCAAGCGCCAGCCCGTCACGATTATTGGACGAGGTGGAAAATTCAAAAATTCTCTCATCTGCTTCCGCCGGCTCATCGTACTCGCGGAATCTCTGCATCACCGTATAGTCCCAGAACGTGCAGTAACTCATCATCCGGTGCGGAATCTTCACATTGCTGAGTGATGCGCTTAAGATATACGCCTGCAGCGCCACCTCTTCCTGGCGGCAGCGCTGAGATCCGCTCGCATCGATGAGGATATCCACAACAAAATCCTGCTCCTGCGCCGGAAATTCCCGCCGAAAAAGTCTTGCGTCCGATGTTCTTCCCACCTTCCACAAGAGAGGAGGCAGCAGTGTCCCGCGGTCTGAAAGCTCACTGGTATCCTGCCCCCGCATAGTATACGCTTTTCTGAGCAGCGCAGTGAGAACACTGATGTTCTGCTTTACGATGCGGTGCTTGTCATAGTATACATGCCTGTTCTTCGCCGCCTGCTTGAGCGCATACTCATACTGATAATTATGCGCTGCAGGGCTGTGCAGAATCCCGTCTGTGAAATACAGGCTGCAGTCACTGTGAATCCCGCGGCAGTACTGCCGGTTCATCCTTTTCTCTTCCAGCGCATTAAGATACGTCTTCCCGAAATTCTTCTCGACATACGTATAGACCTTCTCCAGTGCCTCCGGGCTTACAATCTGAATCCTCGGGGCATCGGGCTGCGCATCATCCCTTTTCTTCCAATCATCCTCGCACAGAGATGTCATGCGGTCCTCGATCGTCTTCAGATACTGCTCCATGCCCTCCTGATACAGCTTCTCATCGAGAAATTTTCTCCAGTCACTCTCCAGCAGCTCTTCGTACGTCACGGCGAGCACATCCTCCAGGCTTCCGTACTTTTTCTCAAAGTACGGATCTGCCACTTCATTGTACAGATAGTCCGCGGCGCGAATTACATCCATAGTCTCCTGTGCGTCCTCCAGCTCCTCGAGCACCTTGAGATACTTGCGCATCCGGGGCTGTATTGCCTGCGCTCCTCCGAGCATGGCGCGCATTCTCTCGTTGACAAGTCTGCCGTCCGCCGAGTGGTCAAGCTCCTCAAACTGCAGATCCAGCACATCCTCGTGCGCCTTTGCCGCGATCTCCTCCACACCCGGACGCTCGTGACTGACTTTTCTGTACACCGAAGCTTCTATGCACAGCTGTGCAATCCGAAGCAGGGCGCGCTCGGAGGCATGCAGATAAATCTTTCGGATCAGGTATCCGGACATCTCTTCTTTATGGAAATATTTTGCGAATGCACCCTGCTTAATTCCGTCGTAAAGTGCCAGAGGTTTTGAGATCAGGTATGTCTCCACATCCGGCTTTGCCTCCAGAGCGTAATCCTGGCAGACCGTCCAGATGATATTCTTGAGCCGGTTTTCTATCTCAAGCTGCTTCTCCTCTTCCTGCATACAATCTCCTTTCCCCCGTCATCCGAAAATATCTTCCCGTCCCCACTTCTCCGGAATGCGGGTCATCACCACGTCGGCGACAATGTCGCGCTCAAACAGATCAAAGCACTTATTGACAATTCCCATCTCCACTGCCTTCTTGGGCGGCAGCCCGCAGCGGACGGTCTTAAGCGCCGCAATGATACCGCGCAAATCAAGTGCCTTTGTGGAAATCTCGCCGTTCGCCGACTTTTGCTGCAGGTCTAAAAACAGTCCGGCAAACTGCTCCAGGCTCTCCCTCTTCGCATCCGGGAACAGACGGCATAAAATCAGCATCAGTGTTTCATCGTTCTGCGGCGGCATATCAATCACAAGGAAACGGGACACAAGCGCCTCATTTAACTCCCTTGTGCCTGCGTATCCATAGTTCATGGTGCCAATAAAGCGCGCCGCGTCATCCAAGCTGATCCTGTCATAGCCCGGAACATCGATCTCGCGCCGGAAATCGAGCGTCGCGTGCAGTACCGAGACAGCGTCGTTCTTCGCCATATTAATCTCATCAAGAATGCCGAATCCTCCGTACTGGGCACAGCGGTAGATACTTCCCTTGCGCAGCTCTACGTGATTGTCTATAAAAGTGTCGGTACCAATCAGCTCGGCACTTCCCATATTTACATGAAAGGAAATATTATACGAGGGACGCCCGAACACCCAGGCGAGGTTCTCCGCGAGAATGTTCTTGCCCGTTGCCTTTGCGCCTGTCAGCAGAAGGTTTTCTCCCTGCAGAAGCGCCGCGATCGCCATCTCCAAAATTTCCCTTCCAAAAAAAGGCAGTGTCGGCTCCAGGATCCTGTCCCGTACCTCCTCTGCCACAGTATGCTCTCTTCTGAAGTCCTCCACCTGCCGGATCAGCGCTTTCTCCACGCCCTGTTCCCTCAGCATTTCCAGTCCGTCCATAGCAGCTCCTCCTTTTCTCTGCCAATTCGTAACAATTCACACTTTATTCATTTATCATTCAAAATACTTTAACTTGTACAACACGCTTTTTTCATTTCTGTTCTGTATACTGCAGATATACAGAGAAGAGGAAGAGCCGCTGACAAGCTTTTTACTTTTTTGATAAACTTTTTCATAATTAGTGCCAGGCGGCAGCCGCCTGCCTGGCACCCTCCTTTCGGATTTACAGATGCTCACAGAAGCATCTTTTTTTATGCTCTATGATATCAGGGGAACCTGCCCCCGGCAGATTCCCCATACTTTTTATACCTCAAACAACAGCTCTGCGTAGGACGGCATCGGCCATACCTGCTTATCCACCATCATCTCCAGTTCATCCACCGGAGCGCGCAGAGCGTTCATTGCCGGAACGACTGTGTCATGGCAATATCTCGCCTGCTCCTCACCCTCTGCAAGAGAGGATACCTCTTCGCTTAATTTCTTCAGGCTCCGGTATGCGTCCTGTGCCTCGCGCAGCTTGCCGGACACAGCCTGCAGCAGCTCCTCCTGCACAGAGTAATCGCAGCCCGCCTCCTTCACTGCATTCAGAGAATCGGCAACCTCATGCGCATAGCGGATCACCGCCGGAATGATCTCCTTGCTCGCCATGTCGATCATTGTGCGTGCCTCGATATTGATCGTCTTCGCGTATGTCTCATACTTGATCTCCATGCGGGACTCCAGCTCTGCACGTGTGAATACGCCGAAACTCTCAAAGAGTTTCACCGCTTTCTCGGTTCCGAGTGCCGGAATTGCATCCACCATACTCGGCAGATTCGGAAGCCCTCTGCGCTCTGCTTCCTTCTTCCACTCTTCAGAGTAACCGTTTCCGCTGAAGACGATGCGCGCATGCTCCGTCGCATACTCTTTGATCAGATCATGAACCTCCATCTCGAAGTTCTCCGCCTTCTCCAGGCGGTCACACGTCTGACGGAACGCGTCCGCGACAATCGTATTCATTACTACGTTGGGAGCCGCCACGGAATCACGGGAGCCCACCATACGGAATTCAAATTTATTTCCCGTAAATGCCATCGGTGATGTGCGGTTTCTGTCCGTCGCATCCTTTGCAAATGTAGGCAGTGTCTTAACCCCCGTCGCGAGCTTGCCGCCATGCATGCTGTGCGTTGCGGTTCCGGTGCTGATAAGCTGGCTCATCACATCCTCAAGCTGCTCTCCAAGGAATACGGAAATGATCGCCGGCGGCGCCTCGTCCGCTCCAAGGCGGTAGTCATTCCCCGGGTCTGCCGCAGACTCGCGCAGAAGATCGGCATATTCGTCCACAGCCTTTAAGATATTCATCAAAACCAGCAGGAACTGGATATTGTCATGCGGTGTATTGCCCGGCTCGAGCAGGTTGATCCCGTCATCCGTCGTCAGAGACCAGTTATTATGCTTGCCGGATCCGTTTACTCCGGCAAAGGGCTTCTCGTGCAGAAGGCAGTGCAGTCCATGCTTTGAAGCCACACGCTTTAACGTCTGCATGATGATCTGGTTGTGATCCACGGCGACATTGACTTTTGCGTAAATAGGTGCCAGCTCATGCTGTGCCGGAGCCACCTCGTTATGCTGCGTCTTCGCAGATACGCCAAGCTTCCAGAGTTCCTCATTGACTTCCTTCATAAAGCCCGCAATTCTCTGGCGCAGTGTTCCGAAGTAGTGATCGTCCATCTCCTGTCCTTTCGGCGGCATTGCCCCGAACAATGTGCGGCCTGTGAAGATCAGATCCTTTCTCTGGTAATATTTTGCGCGGTCAACAAGGAAATATTCCTGCTCCGGTCCAACGGACGGGGTCACGCGCCTGGACGTCGTATTCCCAAACAGACGCAGAAGACGCAGCGACTGCTTGTTGATCGCCTCCATAGAACGCAGAAGCGGTGTCTTCTGATCCAGAGCCTCTCCCTGATAGGAGCAGAACGCCGTCGGGATACACAGGATTGCTCCCGCCGCGTCATGTCTTACAAACGCCGGAGAGGTACAGTCCCATGCAGTATAGCCTCTCGCCTCAAATGTCGCGCGCAGTCCGCCCGATGGGAATGAGGATGCATCCGGCTCTCCCTTAATCAGCTCCTTGCCCGAAAAGCTCATCAGCACCTTGCCGTTGGGCATCGGCGCAGAGATAAAGGAATCATGCTTCTCCGCCGTCACTCCAGTCAGAGGCTGGAACCAGTGCGTATAATGCGTCGCGCCCTGCTCAATCGCCCACTCCTTCATCTCATGTGCAATGACGTCCGCTGTCGCCAGATCCAGCTCAGCGCCCTCCTCAATGGTTCTCTTTAATTCCTTGTAGATCTTTTTCGGCAGTCTCTCCTGCATCACCGTATCGTTAAAGACATTCTGTCCGAAAATCTCCGCTACGTTAATATAGTCGCTCATCTTATCTTCCTTTCGTCGTGAAATTAGCGTTTCAATACGCATAGAATAACGCAAGCGCAAAAAAACTTCAAGTTTTTTTTCTGTATTCCGGCGTAAATCCGCTCCAAAAAAGGAGGCTGCAGTGCAGCCTCCTTATAATTTATATTCGTTCTCACGCTTTTCCTACAGAACCGAATAACTCCATTTTCTCTTTTACAGTAGCCTTGATAGCCTCTGTGCCCGGTGCGAGCAGCTTACGCGGATCGTAGCCCTTACCCTGCAGATCTTTGCCTGCCTCGATGTACTTGCGGGTAGCGTCTGCGAAGGAAAGCTGGCATTCTGTATTTACATTAATCTTGGAAACGCCAAGATCGATCGCTTTCTTGATCATGTCAGCCGGGATTCCTGTACCGCCGTGAAGAACTAACGGGAGGTCGCCTGTCAGCTTCTGGATTGCGTCCAGTGTCTCAAAGCTTAATCCCTTCCAGTTTTCCGGATATTTACCGTGAATATTTCCGATGCCCGCTGCCAGGAAATCGATTCCCAGATCTGCGATCATCTTGCACTCGTTCGGGTCAGCGCACTCGCCTGCTCCGACTACTCCGTCTTCCTCTCCGCCGATGGAGCCAACCTCTGCCTCCAGAGACATGCCGTGCTCTGCGCAGATCTTAACGAGCTCTTTTGTCTTCTCGATATTCTCCTCAATCGGATAGTGAGATCCGTCGAACATAATGGATGAGAATCCTGCCTCTACACACTTTAAGCATCCCTCAAAGGTACCGTGATCCAGATGCAGAGCTACCGGAACAGTGATATTCAGCTCTTCCATCATACCGTTTACCATACCTACTACGGTCTTGAATCCGGTCATGTACTTTCCTGCACCTTCAGATACGCCAAGGATTACCGGGGAGTTGAGCTCCTGTGCTGTCTGCAGGATAGCCTTTGTCCACTCCAGGTTGTTGATGTTGAACTGACCTACTGCGTAGTGTCCCGCTTTTGCTTTCTGAAGCATCTCTTTTGCTGAAACTAACATAGTCAAACCTCCTATTTTTCAATAATACTATCGGGATTATTATAACCCATCCGAACGGAAAAAGCAATGCAGACAGCGTCTTATTTCACTGCCCTTTGAGATTTCCGGAACAGACACGCGCAATGTGCATGGCAAGATAGCCGATTTCCGTCTCATCCATCGCTGCGCCTATGCTCTTTCCGAGATGGCTGCAGACCTTCCTGGCTATCGCAAAGGAGTCGGGGTACTCCGATTCCATATAGCGGTTCATATTCAGGTGAAGTGTCTCATTCTTTAATATCCGCGCGACCATATATTTGATATGATTCATCAGCCGGTTGTAGGAGAGGGATTCCACATCAATGGCACTTCCCGTCTCCCGCTCAATCTCCTCAATACACTCCCGAACCGCCCGCGCCGTCTGCATCGCTACCGACACGTCCTCATCTCCGATCGCAGAGTGAATATGGAGCGCCACATATCCTACCTCATGATCGTCAATCCCAATGTCCATCCTCTCTCTCAGAATCCGTTTCAAAACTGACGCCGCCTTAAATTCGCTGTAGAACAGCACCTGTATATCGCCGGTGAGCGGATTGCTGATCTGCTCGCCGGCCCGGATGCGCTCCACGGCAAACGAGATATGATCCGCCAGTGAGAAAAGGATTCTCCGGTCCAGATCCCCGAATGTCCGCTCCGCCTCCCGGAGTATCTCATCCGCAATCTCCAGATACTCGGGCGCGACGCTCCCTGCCAGCTTTCTGGCGCTTCCGCGCGGCGTCTCCTCGGCAAGGCGGTAGCGGGTGCAGTCCTCAGGCAGCTCAAATCTCTGACTGACCTTTCTGCCAAACCCCACACCCCTGCCGAGCAGCACGTATTCCTGATTATCGTCCATATCGATTGCAATTACGCCATTGTTATTTAATACCTTACTCACTCTGTACATTCTTTTGTATCCCCCGCGCTTCTTGGATTTTCTTCATCGTACCAGAATCTGCCGGGAATGTAAAGCATGCCTCTACTCGAAAATATCCACTGCGAACAGAGGATCTCCGGCATGTACCGCTCCTTCTGCAAGCAGACGCACTTTCTGGTTGTCCTCCAGCTCTGTACACAGAATCGGCGAACACAGTGACGGTGCGTGTTCCCTGATATACTCCATGTCAATTTTCATCAGAGGTTCGCCTTTCTTCACCTTCTGTCCGTCTGTGACGAATACCTCAAATCCCTTTCCGTCAAGCGCCACCGTATCAATGCCGATATGGAACAGCATCGCAAATCCGCTCTCAGTCTCAAATCCGATCGCGTGTTTTGTCTCAAATACGAAGACAACTTCGCCGTCTTCCGGCGCTGTGATTACGTCTTCCTGCGGTGTTACCACGGCACCGTCTCCCATCATCCTGCCCGCAAATCCCTCGTCCGGAGCTGTTGAAAGGTCTGCTGCGATTCCTGTTATCGGACTGGAGATTACGACAGTCCGCACCGGTTTCCGGGATTCTTTGGCAGATGGCTCGTCCTTGATCTGTGCCTCGGTCTCCGTCTCGGCCTCCGGCGCCTCATCCTCGAAGGACTCCGGTGCATGCTCAAGATATTCCTCCAGCTTCGCCTTGATGACCGTCACCTGCGGTCCGTAGATGATCTGGATACCCTGTCCTTTCTTTACGATCCCCCTGGAACCTGTCTGCTTCAGAATATCGTCTCTGACCTTTTCCGCGTCATGCACAGTGATGCGAAGTCTGGTCGCACAGCAGTCCACATCACTGATGTTCTGTTTTCCTCCGAGTCCTCTTGTGATGAGTTCACTCACCGGATCGCTGCCCGCTGCAGCCGCATTTGCACCGCCAGCCTTTCTTGCGTTGACGTCCGCTTTGGTGTAAAGCTTTGTCTCCGTGTCATCATCCTCGCGTCCCGGAGTCTTAAAGTCAAACTTTTTAATTAAGAACGTAAAAATTACATAGTATAAGATGAAATAAATAATTCCGACCGGGATAATTCTCAGCCAGCTTGTCTTGTCATTTCCCTGAAGGATTCCAAACAGGAAGAGGTCAAGGAATCCGCCCGAGAACGTGAGTCCCACTGCGATATTCAGCATATGCGCGATCATGTAAGCCGCGCCTGCCAGAATCACCTGTACCACGAACAGTGCCGGAGCCACGAACAGGAAGGAGAACTCCAGAGGCTCTGTAATTCCTGTCATCATACATGCAAGAGCTGCGGAAAGCAGAAGTCCGCCTGCGGCTTTCTTCTTCTCAGGCTTTGCGCAGCGATACATCGCAAGCGCCGCGCCCGGAAGTCCGAAAATCATAAAGATAAATTCGCCGGAAAAGTATCTCGTCGCGTCCGCGCTGAAGTGTGCCACATGAGCGGAATCCGCAAGCTGGGCAAAGAAGATGTTCTGTCCGCCCTGGACCATCTGTCCCGCTACCTCCATCGTACCGCCGACTGCAGTCTGCCAGAACGGCATGTAAAACACATGGTGCAGTCCGAACGGGATCAGAGCTCTCTTGATAATACCGAAAATTAATGTGCCTGCATAGCCGCTGCCGGTAACAAGACCGCCCAGCGCGTAGATGCCGTTCTGAACGATCGGCCAGATAAAGTACATACCGATGCCTACGAACATATATACAACGGTAGAGATGATCGGCACAAATCTGGAACCGCCGAAAAAGGACAGTGCGTTGGGAAGCACGATCTTGTGGAACCGGTTGTGCAGCGACGCGACGCCCAGTCCCACGATGATGCCGCCGAATACTCCCATCTGCAGCGACTGGATACCGCAGACCGATGTGATTGTTCCCTGAAGCACGTCGGATGCAACCGTGCCGTCGGCTGTGATCTCGCCCGTCACGAGCAGCATGCCGCTGATTGCCGTGTGCATGACGAAGTACGCGATCAGCGCGGACAGCGCCGCTACCTCTTTTTCCTTCTTCGCCATTCCGATCGCAACGCCCACGGCAAAAATCAGGGGCAGGTTGTCAAATACAGCGCTTCCGACCTTATTCATAATCGTCAGCAGCGCATGCAGCACCGTACCTTCTCCCAGAATTCCCTGTAAACCGTACGTCGCAATCGTGGTTTCATTCGTAAACGAACTTCCGATTCCCAGCAGCAATCCCGCTACCGGCAGAATCGCGATCGGAAGCATGAAGGATCTTCCAACTCTTTGAAGAACGCCAAAAATTTTGTCTTTCATGTCTTTCTCTCCTTTTCCCTTTTATAGTTTTTGACGTCTTTTGCGAGTCTATGTACAAAGAAGCGCACAAAAAAACACTAACCCTGCAGATATCCTCGAAAAAAACATCATTGCCTGGTTAATGCCTGCCGTACAGTTACACACCGATTACTTATAGGTTTATTATATTGGATGATTTATAAAATGTCAACAGTTATTCCTGCTGTTTTTTGATTTTTTCCGTCACTGTGCAAAACAGTTAAAACCGGATACATACTGCAGCTTGGGCACTCTGCTTCGATTCCGCCTTATCAAGCTGCGCCCGCATCCTTTCTCAACTCATCGCCTGCAGAAACCGGTCTATCTTTATTCGGATAAAATGGTATTCCCCAAAAACGTAAGCAGGGCAGCCGCCAAACAAACATTCCTGCATATCCGTTTGGCGGCTGCCACAAAAGTCAAACACCCCGATGCCTGAACTTACAGCAGATCCAGAATTCCTCTGATATCCTTCACCACATAGTCCGCCCCTGCCTCGCGGTAGATTTTCTCGGCTTTTTCACAGATCTCCTGCTTCTCTGCATCGCTTAACGCCTCATACTCTTCCTGGGAAAGTCCAATGACAGAGCTGCCCTCAAGGATTCCCACGGAAACGGCGCCGGCATTTTTGCCCTCTTTGATATCGGCTACGGTGTCGCCGACTTTCATGATTCTTCTCACATCACCCAGTTTTAACTGCTCCATGTTGCGAAAAATCATGTACGGGTATGGTCTGCCCATCTTGCCGGTAGCGTCAGGACTGTACCAGCAGTCCGGTTTATAGCCTGCTTTCTCGGCGTTCGGGACTACGAGATTCATCATCTCATCCGTGTAGCCTGTCGTGGAGCCGATTTTTAATCCCATTCCGCGCAGCTTTGCCACTGTTTCCACAACGTAAGGTTTCGGATCAGCGTAGTTTTCCACAATCTGCAGAATCTTATGCTCACTTAAACGATATACGGCGTTTACGTCATCCTCATTCCAGTCTCTGCCGTGCTGTTTCTTCCACTCCGCAGAGATGCGCTCCATGGAGAGCATTGTGCGCACATGGTCGATCTTGAGCATTCCCATCGGCTTTCTGACTTCCTCAAGTGTCGGTGTGATGCCATACTCCTCAAACGCCTCAATAAATGCTTTCACCGGAGCCATACAGCCGTAGTCAACGGTTGTCCCCGCCCAGTCAAAAATAATTCCGTCAAACTTCATTGTTTTTTCTCTCCTCATCCATTATTTGTTCTGTTCCAGAAATTCCTTGATGATATCGCATACTTTCTCGATATCCTCTTTGTAAATCTCACCGATATTTCCAATGCGGAAGGTATCCGCATCCGTTACCTTACCCGGATAAATAGCGTATCCTCTGTCCTTGATGTACTGATACATCTCCTGGAAGGAGAAGTGATGGTTCTCTGGATAGAAGAATGTGGTGATGATCGGTCCCTGATGAGCACTGTCAATGTACGGACGGATTCCCATCTCAGCCATTCTCTGAATCAGAAGCTTGTTATTGTCGGCATAGCGCTTGGATCGTGCCGGAATGCCGCCTTCCTCCTCCATCTCTTTTAACGCCTGCGCAAAAGCGAGAACCACATGAGTCGGAGAAGTGAATCTCCATTTTCCGTCCTTGTCCATTGTCTTCCACTGATCGTATAAATCAAGAGACAGGCTTCTCGCCTTACCCTTGCTCGCAATCAGCTTCTCGCGGTTGCAGATAATGAAAGAGAATCCCGGAACGCCCTGGATGCACTTGTTTGCGCTGCTGATGATAAAGTCAATGCCAAGCTCTCCCACCGGAATGTCCACACCGCCGAAGCTGGACATTGCGTCCACGATGAACGTTTTGCCTGCTTCCTTTACAACTTTTGCCATGGAAGCGATATCATTTAAGATACCGGAGGTCGTCTCGCTGTGTACCATGGATACGTGTGTAATCTCCGGATCTTCTTTTAAGATAGCTGCAACCTTCTCTGCGGACGGAACATTCTCATAGTGCTCATTGTAGATCGTATAGTTCAGCCCCGCATGCTCTGCGATGTCACCCATGCGCTCGCCGTACGCGCCGTTTGCGCAGATTAAGAGCTTTTCATCGTTTCCGATCACGCTGGTCAGCACGGACTCCACTCCGAAGGTTCCGCTTCCCTGCATCAGAACCACCGTATACTCCGGCTCGCTGACATGCGCCAGCTTTAAGAGCTTCTCACGGATGGACAGAGTAATCTTCTTATAGTCATCGTCCCATGTGCAGTGGTCAAACATCATCTCCTTTTTTACAGTCTCTGTGGTCGTCAGCGGACCCGGGGTAAGTAATTTGTAGTTTAACATGATTTTTCTCCTATATATATTTTTATTTTACATATAATGCAAACTTTTGGGAATGGCACATAAGTACCATCCCCATTCTTCTTATTTGCAGCTCTCAGAGAGCTCCTGGTGTTTCTCAAGCAGATCCACGGTCAGCGGTTCCGGGAAAGTCTTCGGATATGCGGAGCTGTTTGCTTCGTCTGTCGTCTCGCCCTCATAGATGGCGTTCGGATAATTCTTCTGAAGCTCTTCTCTTCCCTTTGTGATGATGCACTCTGCCATTTCCTGTGCCAAGGGGTTTGTCTTTTCGCCTTTGTCCACAACTGCGATGGACTCTGTCAGGGAGAAATTGCCCTCTGTCGGGTCTACGAAATCTACCGGAAGTCCCTCTGCCTTATCTGCCACTGCCTGCTGGCGCAGACCAAAGCCAATCGCTACCTCGCCTGCACGCACTTTCTTAAGAGGTGCGCTTCCCGAGCTCTCAATGTGCGGTCCTGCGTTCTCATAGATACCTGTGAGCACTTCCTTCGCGCCGTCCTCACCGTATGCGTCAACCAGCGCCTGAATCAGCAGCCATGCTGTGGAAGAACTCTTAATGTCTGTCACAGAAATGAGATCTTTATATTCCGGTTTTGTCAGGTCTTTTAAGCAGGTCGGCATATCCAGCCCTTCCTCCTTCATGACCTCTGTATTTACGATAATTGTTCCCTCCTGAGAGGTGATCGGCGCACAGAAATCTCTCTTCTCATCCGGATTTAACAGTTCATAATCAAAGTCAAGCTTCTGGAACATATTTTGCTTCTCCTGCGCATCGTCCAGATAGAAGGTACTTAAGGTCAGGAGATCTGCCTCAATATCTGTACCCTCTGCAAGCACCTTCCCTCCGAGCTCTGAAGTTCCGAATGCCTGGAAAATATACTTTCCTTCATATCCGTTGGCGTCCAGAGTCGTCTTCATTGCCTCGATTGCCTCATCGTCCGCGTTTGAGTAGATAACGATCTGATCGTCACTGCTGCCCGCCTTTGCATCTGTCCCGCATCCTGCAAAGGCAAAGGATGAGAGAACAGCGGAGGCCGCCAAAATTGATGCCAATACTTTCTTTTTCATTTTACTTTTTCCTTTCTGTCTTTCTTATAACAAGGCTTAATACCCCTTTTACAATGAGGTTCGTGAACAGAATCAGAAGAGAAAGCACAAATATCTCATTGAATTTCGTATAATACTGTAATTCCTTGATCTTCGTCGTGATAACCATTGTCCTTGCGCCAGCGATGAAGATGACTGCGCTGACCGTTACCATGGCGTTTACGAAATAGTAGCTGAATACCTCGAGTATTGTGGACGTCATGTTCGGCGTCACGATCCTTACGATGGTCTTAATCCAGTTGTCTCCCATCAGGGACGCTGTTGTCTCCCAGGAGCTGTTCAGCTTGCTCAGAGAGTTCTTCATCATCAGGTACGGTGTGGAGAAGAAGTGTACCACATTGCACAGGATGATCAGCCAGAAGGTATTCTGCAGCGGTGTGCCTGTAAAAATCAGCATGAATGCGATACCGATGACCATTCCGGGAATTGTATTTGTCACAAGCGCAATACTGTCGATCACGGATTTTAACTTGCCGTTTAGCGAACTTCTCGCAGATGCAAGCGCTGCGCCGTACGTCACAAGCAGACCTGCAACCGCTGTGGCAGCTGCTACGAAAATGGAGTTCTCATGAACTCCAAACAGGCTGTTGTCCTCCAGTACGCTTTTGACATGTTCCAGCGTAAATGCAGTCTGGTACGGCCATTCCTGCACAAGCGGAACCACAAAAATGACTGCGAAAATAGACAGCATGACCAGAAGAATCAGTCCTGAGAGTGTTCCGAACACTCCGTCTCTGAGATAATTTTTCCGGAATTCAATGGTGGAAATCTTGTTGTAGCGGACATTGTAGCGCTCCAGATAATGAAGCAGCAGGATACTGATTACAGATGGAATCAGCATCATAACCGCTACGACGGCTCCTCTGTTGAAGTTCGGGATACTGCCGAGCATCTCGTTGTAAAGTACCGTTGCCACGACATCGTACTCTCCTCCGACAGAAGCCGGGATACCATAATCGGTGAAGCATAAGAAGAAGCACTGTACCATGGAAGCCGCCAGCGTGCCGAGCAGCGGGCGCATTACCGTCTGAAGGAAAGTGGCTATATTGCTGTCACCCATCACGCGGGATACGACCATGAATTTCTTATCAATGAATCCCATCGTGTTATGTATCAGCATGAAGGATATCGGCAGCGTATAAATTACATATCCAAACAGCAGTCCGTTGAATCCATAGATGTCGAAGAGCTGAACTCCAAACAGTCTTGTCAGAAGCCCCTGCTTTCCGAACGAATAGATGATCGCAAACCCGTAAGTGATGGTCGGCAGCAGCATCGGAAGAACCGCCAGCGTGCGGATCACGCTCTTATATTTTCTGTTCAGATTTGTATACTGAATGCTGTACGCAAGAATAAACGCGAGCACAGTTGCCAGCAGCGCACTTGCCAGCGATACGGTTACACTGTTTGCAAGTGCTTTCGTAAAGCCTCTCTCCGTGAGCACTTCACTGTAATAGGCAAGTCCGATACCCGCTTCCTCCACAAAGGATTCTACTAGCAGCCTCACAACCGGAATTGCCAGAAATGCCGCAAACAGCGCAAGTACGATCACATAGATATCTTTGATTTCTCTCTCTTTTCTCTTTACCATGACTCTTATACCGCCTGCGCTGCCATCTCTCTCTGAAACAGGCTGAAGATATTATTCTTCTTAATTTCAAGCTGGTTCAGGATAAATTCTTTTACAAAGTTATTGCGCGGGCTGGCAATGATCTCTTCCGGCGCTCCAAACTGGGAGATACCGCCCTCGTTCACGATCATAACCTTATCGGACAGCGTCAGCGCCTCCTCCGGATCATGTGTTACGATGATCGTCGTCAGATGATAATCCCTTGCAATCTGTTTGATCTTCTGCTTGATAGACTCTTTAATCACACCGTCCAGCGCGCTTAAAGGCTCGTCTAAAAGCAGGATCTTCGGCTTCATCACCATGGTTCTCGCCAGGGCGACTCTCTGCTTCTGTCCGCCGGAGAGCTGTTCGATCTTCTTCTCCAGATGAGGCTTTAACCCCAGCAGCTCAATGAAATCTTCGACTTCTTCCCGGCTGGAGATGTCCGGCTTATTTTTCAGACCGTAAGTGATGTTTTTATATACATTCAGATTCGGGAACAGGGCATAGTCCTGGAATACGATATTGAACCCTCTCTTCTCCATCGGCACATTCGTAATATCCTTTCCATCGAAAATGATCTGTCCCTGATCCGCGTCAGTCAGTCCCAGAATCAGGTTTAAAAGTGTGGTTTTACCGCATCCGGAAGGTCCTAAGATCGATACGATCTCGCCGTCTTCTATTTTCAGATTAATATCTTTTAAAATCGTCACACCATCATATGATTTTTTGATGTTCCTGAGTTCTAACATGGAAATTGTTTTCCCCTTTCTTATTTACCGTTCTCCTTGTTTCCTTGTATATTAAAGCATATTTAAAGGGGATGCTTCTATCACGCTACGGTTATTAAGAAAAAGAAAAGGGCAGCCGCACACTGTAAAATCCAGTGTACGGCTGCCCGCCTGTCTTTTGCTTCTTATTTATCTCTCCAGATGATTCTTCCCTTTGTCAGGTCGTACGGTGAAAGCTCAATGGTCACCTTATCGCCCGGTAAGATACGGATAAAGTTCATTCTCAGCTTGCCGCTGATATGCGCAAGCACCACGTGCTTGTTCTCCAGCTCTACACGGAACATCGCGTTCGGCAGCTTCTCCAGAACGACTCCCTCTACTTCAATTACATCTGCTTTTGACATTTCATACCTCCAACTTTTCTCCGGATGGCTCCCCGGATTTCTTCCTCATAAATCACGTTCCCCGCATCCAGCTTCTGCGCCAGAATCTCATCTCTGGCATAATCCACCTGAAGATGCAGAAAGCTCTTCTTCTTCGGACAGTTCTGCGTCCGGTTCTTTCCATCCACCAGCCAGGCAAACCGCTCGTCAGCCTTCCAGATCACGTACAGTTTTCCTTTATCATGTCCGGCAAGGCTTACGGCGTACATTCCTCTCTCAATCGCTCTCATATCAGGTCCCCTTAGAGTGAAAGTGTAAGGATCTCCGGCTCGCCGTCGGTTATCAGAATTGTATTCTCATAATGAGCAGAAAGAGAACCGTCCTCGGTTACTACTGTCCAGTCGTCGTCCAGCCATACAACATCCGGGCGGCCGATATTGATCATCGGCTCAATAGCCAGGGTCATACCCGGCTGCAGGCGGATGCCGCGGCTTCTCTGTTTGAAATTCGGAATCTGCGGATCTTCATGGAGATGCGTGCCGATTCCGTGTCCCACCAGGTCGCGTACAACACCGTAGCCGAAGCTCTCAGCATATGCGCCGATGGCGGCGGAAATCTCATGCAGGTGATGTCCCGCCTTCGCATACTTGATGCCCTCAAAAAAGCTCTGTCTTGTAACTTCCACAAGCTTCTTCGCTTCTGGGGAAACTTCTCCTACCGCATAGGTGCGCGCAGCATCTGAGTGATATCCTTTATAAATCAGACCCGCGTCCACCTTGACCAGATCGCCTTCCTGAATAATCTTGTTTTTATTTGGAATCCCGTGTACCACCTCGTCGTTGATGCACAGGCAGAAGGAACCCGGAAATCCCTCGTAGTTCTTAAAGTTCGGGATACAGCCCATAGAGCGGATCATCTTCTCACCGATCTGATCCAGCTCCCAGGTCGAAATGCCCGGACGGATGTGTCCTGCCAGCTCATTGTGTACCTGCTCGAGCAGCTTTCCCGCATGTCTCATGAGTTCGATTTCGTGTGAAGTTTTGATAGATACAGACATTCTTACGCTCCTAAAATCTTCGTGATGTCCTCAAATACATCATCGATGTCTTTTGTTCCGTCCACCTCAACAAGAACACCGGCCTTTGTGTAGTACTCGATCAGAGGCTGTGTCTGATCATGGTATACGTCAAGACGCTTCTGTACAGTCTCCGGCTTGTCGTCGTCGCGCAGCACAAGCTTTGCTCCGCATACATCGCAGATGCCCTCAACCTTCGGTGCATTATACTCTACATGGTAGGTGCAGCCGCATGCAAGGCAGGCGCGGCGTCCGCCCATACGGTGAACAATATTGCTGTCCGGAACTTCCACGTTGATCGCATAATCGATCTTGGAGTTCAGCTTTGTAAGCGCCTGTGTCAGCGCCTCAGCCTGCGGAATGGTTCTCGGGAAACCGTCCAGAACGTAGCCGTTCGCACAGTCATCCTGCTGGATACGGTCAACCACGAGGTCGCAGGTCAGCTCATCCGGAACAAGCAGCCCCTGATCCATATATGTCTTTGCCTTATTGCCCAGCTCTGTTCCGTTCTTGATGTTTGCGCGGAAAATATCTCCTGTGGAGATGTGCGGAATCTGATACTTCTCAGCAATCTTTTTTGCCTGCGTTCCCTTTCCTGCGCCCGGAGCTCCTAACATAATAATTCTCATACCAATACCCTCCCGTATTCTTTTTATATATGCACTCAAAGGCTGTGGCGAAACCGCCACAACCTTTTAGTCATTCAGGAATCCTCTGTAGTTGCGAACCAGCATCATGGATTCGATCTGCTTTAACGTCTCCAGAATAACGCTCACGATAATGATAATGGAAGTTCCTCCAAATGATACATGAGCTCTGAACATTCCGTTAAAGAAGAATGGAATAATTGCCACGATGGTAAGTCCAGCCGCACCAATGAAGATTACATAATTCAAAATATTGTTCAGGTACTCTACCGTTGGCTTTCCTGGACGAACGCCCGGGATGAAGCCGCCCTGCTTCTTCATATTGTCCGCAACCTCCAGCGGATTGAAGGTGATGGAGGTATAGAAATATGCAAAGAAGATTGTCATTAAAACGTAAAGCACCAGACCGATCTGGTAGTACCATGGATTGGAGAAGTTGAACCAGTTGCTGCTGCTCAGTGTGGCAAGAATCTCTCCTCCCACGCCTCCAATATTGGATTTTCCCAGAAATCCCAGTATCATGCCAGGCATGGACATGATTGAGGATGCAAAGATGATCGGCATAACACCTGCGGTATTGATCTTCAGCGGAATGCTGGAGGACTGTCCCCCAATCATTCTTCTTCCAACCATCTTCTTGGAATACTGTACCGGTATCTTCCTGGTAGCACCGTTCAGAACCAATACGAACACGATCACCACAAGGATGACCGCAAGAATGATCACTGCTGCCAGACCGCCTTTTGCAATCGTCTTGCCCTTAACAAATGTCTCAAACAGAGTCACGAAATCACTCGGGATTCTGGATACAATATTAATCAACAGCACGATTGAGATACCGTTTCCAATACCATTGACGTTGATACGCTCACCAACCCACATCAGAAATGCGGAACCGGCTGTAAGTCCTGCCACAACCGTGATTCCTTTCAGAACGGTAAGATTCTCAATAAGAACAACATTGTTTACCGCCTGGTGTGAGAAACCGATCGTCATGGCTGTGGACTGCATCAGCGCAAGACCAACCGTCAGGTATCTGGTGATTGCAGTCATCTTTTTCCTTCCATCTTCACCATCTCTCTGCATTTCCTCCAGCTTCGGGATCGCAATCGTCAGAAGCTGAATGATAATGGATGATGTGATGTAAGGGGTGATGCTCAAAGCAAAAATCGACATGCTCGAAAAGGAGCCGCCGGTAAATGCATCCAGAAGATTGAACGCATCGTTTCCCTGGGCTGCAAAAAATTCCTGAAAGAATTCTCTGTTGACACCAGGCAGCGGCAGCTGTGAGCCTAACCTCACAACTACCAGCATCAAAAGTACAAATAAAATCCGATGCCTGACATCTTTGATTTTAAATGCATTTTTAAGTGTCTTAATCATTAGACCACCTCTACTGTTCCACCTGCTGCTTCAATTTTTGCTTTCGCACCTTCGCTGAATGCGTTTACTTTTACGTTCAGCTTTTTGGTAAGCTCACCGTTACCTAAAATCTTTACGCCGTCGCGCGGATTGGATACAACGCCGCTCTCGATCAGAAGAGCTACGGTAACCTCTGTTCCGTCCTCAAATCTGTTCAGTGCGCTTACGTTGATACCAACGATCTCTTTTGTATTTCTGTTTTTGAAGCCTCTCTTCGGAAGTCTTCTGTATAACGGCATCTGACCGCCTTCAAAACCAGGTCTCGGAGCTCCGGAACGAGCTTTCTGACCCTTGTGTCCC
This sequence comes from uncultured Lachnospiraceae bacterium, assembly GCA_944384105.1. GTDB lineage: Bacteria > Bacillota > Clostridia > Lachnospirales > Lachnospiraceae > Egerieimonas_A. The sequence continues at coordinate 72,181 of CALWSC010000077.1, forward strand.
TTACCTGCTGTCTTACCGTTTCCTGATCCATGTCCACGGCCTCTGCGGAAGTTATCACTCTGTCTGGAGCCTTCAGCCGGCTTTAAGTTTGCTAAATCCATTACGGCACCTCCTGTCTTACGCTTCTTCTACTTTTACTAAATACTCAACCTGCTTTACCATTCCGCGCACGCATGCGTTGTCCGGTAAAACTACAGTCTTGTTCAGTTTCTTTAAGCCTAAAGCTTCCACTGTTCTTTTGTGTTTCGGAACAGCGCCAATTGTAGATTTTACTAATGTAACTTTTAATTCTGCCATCTTCGTTATCCTCCTTAAGCAAGAATCTCGTCAACGGATTTACCGCGGAGTTTAGCTACTTCTTCCGGAGTCTTTAACTGGCTTAAGCCTGCGATAGTAGCAAGAACAACGTTCTGCTTATTTCTGGAACCCAGGCACTTTGTACGGATGTTCTTGATACCTGCCAGCTCGATCACGGCACGCGCCGGACCTCCGGCGATAACACCAGTACCTTCCGGAGCTTTCTTCAGCAGCATTTCTGCGCTTCCGAATTTTCCAATGTAGTCATGTGTAATACTGTTGTTCTCATCTCTTGCAACAGTAACTAATTTCTTCATTGCATCCTCTTTTCCTTTGCGTATTGCTTCCGGAATTTCGGCTGCTTTTCCAAGACCAGCACCAACATGTCCGTTGCCGTCACCAACAACAACTAAAGCAGTAAAACGGAAGTTACGACCACCTTTAACAACCTTAGTAACACGTTTGATTGATACTACTTTTTCTTCTAACTCTAACTGGCTAGCATCAATGATTGTATGTCTCATGTGTTCTTCTCCTCCCTATTAGAATTTCAGTCCGGCTTCTCTAGCTGCGTCCGCTAAAGCCTGGATCTTGCCCTGATAGATGAAACCGCCGCGGTCGAATACAACCTCTGTGATTCCAGCTTCCAGTGCCTTTTTACCGATTACAGTTCCAAGATATGCTGCTGCAACATCGTTTGTATGCTCTAATTCAGCTTTTACATCCTTCTGAAGAGTAGAAGCAGATACTAAAGTATGACCTACTGTATCGTCGATAATCTGTGCATACATATGGTTATTACTTCTGAATACAGCCAGACGCGGTCTTTCGGCTGTTCCAGCAATATGATTACGCAGTCTTCTGTGCTTTTTCATGCGGACGTCCGCTCTTGATACTTTACTAATCATTTTCACACTCTCCTTAATTATTTCTTACCGGTCTTACCAACCTTACGTCTGATAACCTCATCAGCATACTTGATACCTTTGCCCTTGTACGGTTCAGGTCTTCTCTTGTCTCTGATCTCAGCCGCAAACTGTCCAACCTTCTCTTTGTCGATTCCCTTAACGATGATCTTGTTGCCGTCTACAACAGTCTCAAGACCAGCCGGATCTTCCATCTCTACCGGATGGGAGTAGCCCAGATTCAGCACCAGCTTCTTGCCCTGCTTTGCTGCTCTGTAACCTACACCGTTTACTTCGAGTGCTTTTTCATAACCAGTGTTTACACCGATCACCATGTTGGAAATCAGAGTTCTGGTCAGTCCATGTAAAGATTTCATTTTCTTTAAGTCGTTCGGTCTGGTAACAACTACCTTTCCGTCCTCAACTTTAATTTCCATTTCAACCGGAAGAGTTCTCTCAAGTGTTCCCTTCGGTCCCTTTACAACCACATGGTTGTTCTCTTTTACTTCCACAGTAACGCCTGCCGGAATTTCAACCGGGTGTCTGCCGATTCGTGACATAAAAGTGTCCTCCTTACTTAAATTTTCGGAGAGGACTTATGTGTCCTCTCTGTTTTCAGTTTTCAAATATATAATAAGGCTGCTGCCTGATTACCAAACAAATGCAAGAACTTCGCCGCCGACCTGAAGTCTGCGTGCCTCTTTGTCAGTGATTACGCCCTGGTTTGTGGACAGGATCGCGATTCCAAGTCCGCCAAGAACCTTCGGAAGGTTTTCCTTGTTAGCATAAATACGCAGACCCGGTTTGGAAATTCTCTTCAGGCCTGTGATGATCTTCTCGTTCTTATCTGCACCGTACTTTAAGGTGATACGGATTGTCTTGAAGCTGCCCTCCTCGATCAGGTCATATTTTGCAATATAACCCTCGTTTACCAGGATGTTAGCGATTGCGATTTTCATTTTAGATGCCGGAACATCTACTGTATCGTGTTTTGCAGTGTTCGCATTACGGATTCTTGTAAGCATATCTGCAATCGGATCGGTCATTGTCATGAAAGTTTCCTCCTTATAATTTTCTCAGACTTTTCATGTTCATTGGGTATACGTTCCTCCCCGGGACGGGGAGCGAACGCGATATATAAATTACCAGCTTGCTTTCTTCACACCCGGGATCTGTCCCTTGTATGCTAATTCACGGAAGCAGATACGGCAGATACCGTATTTTCTTAAATAAGCATGCGGACGACCGCAGATACGGCAGCGGTTATCCTCTCTTGTGGAGAATTTCTGCTTGCGCTGCTGTTTGATTTTCATTGCTGTCTTAGCCATGAATTTTCCCTCCTATTACTTTGCAAATGGCATATTGAATAATGTCAATAATTCACGAGCTTCTTCGTCGGTCTTGGCTGTGGTAACGAAAATGATATCCATACCTCTTACCTTGTCGACTTTGTCATATTCGATTTCCGGGAAAATTAACTGCTCTTTAATTCCCAGCGCGTAGTTTCCTCTGCCGTCGAACGCATTCGGGTTCACGCCGCGGAAGTCACGTACACGCGGAAGAGCCAGGTTGATCAGGCGGTCAGCGAACTCATACATCTTCTCGCCTCTTAAAGTAACTTTGCATCCGATCGGCATGCCCTCACGGATCTTGAAGTTTGCTACAGAACTCTTAGCCTTTGTGGTAACAGCCTTCTGTCCTGTGATCGCCTCCATATCGCTGACAGCTGCGTCAAGGAGCTTTGCGTTCTCCTTAGCCTCGCCAACGCCCATGTTGATAACGATCTTCGCAAGCTTCGGAACTTCCATAATGTTCTTGTATCCAAACTTTTTAATCATAGCGTCTACGATTTCGCTATTGTACATCTCTTTCAGTCTGCTCACTGTTTAGGGCCTCCTCTCTTTATTTATCAATAACTTCGCCTGTTGCCTTTGCAACGCGTACCTTCTTGCCGTCTACTACCTGGAATCCGATTCTGGTAGCTTTGCCGTTCAGAACATACATAACGTTGGACATATCAATCGGAGCCTCTTTATTGATGATTCCGCCCTGCTGGTTTGTCATAGAAGGCTTCGTATGTTTTGTGATCATGTTGATGCCCTCTACAATGACACGGTTGTTCTTAATGTCTACAGAGAGTACCTTACCCTCTTTGCCTTTATCTTTACCAGCGATAACCTTAACGGTATCGCCTTTTTTAATCTTCATTGCTGACATGAGCTACCTCCTTATAACACTTCCGGAGCTAAGGAAACAATCTTCATAAACTGTTTCTCACGAAGCTCTCTTGCTACTGGCCCAAAAATACGGGTACCTCTTGGTGTCTTGTCATCTTTGATGATAACTGCAGCATTCTCATCGAATTTAATATAAGAACCGTCTTTACGACGAGCACCTTTTACGGAACGAACTACAACAGCTTTTACAACATCGCCTTTTTTTACAACCCCGCCTGGTGTTGCATCTTTGACAGTAGCAACGATGATGTCGCCGATGTTCGCATATCTTCTTGTTGAACCGCCCATAACACGGATGCAGAGAATCTCTTTTGCACCGGTATTGTCGGCAACTTTCAGTCTACTTTCCTGCTGAATCATGCTGGGATTCCTCCTTCAGAAATTTTCACAAATCTATCAAAAATTATTTTACTTTCTCAACGATCTCAACCAGTCTCCATCTCTTGTCCTTGGACAGCGGTCTGGTCTCCATAACCTTAACGGTATCACCGATGCTGCACTGGTTCTGCTCGTCATGAGCTTTTAATTTATATGTTCTCTTTACGATCTTCTTGTAAAGAGGATGCTTTACATGGTCTTCGATAGCAACAACGATTGTCTTGTCCATCTTGTTGCTTACAACTTTACCAACACGCGTTTTTCTAAGATTTCTTTCCACGACCTAAATGCCTCCTGTACTTAGTTCGCTGTGTTTGCTTTCTGCGCAATCACAGTCTGAATTCTGGCAATATTTCTGCGAACCTCTTTGATTCTGCTTGTATTGTCTAATTGATTGGTTGCATTCTGGAATCTCAGGTTGAAGAGTTCCTTCTTAGCAGCTACTAATTCTTCATTTAATTCTGCAGCTGATTTTGTCTTTAAATCTTCTACATAGTTCTTAATTTTCACTGTTATCACCGCCTTCTAATTCTGCACGAGAAACGATTTTACATTTACAAGGTAACTTATGCATAGCAAGACGTAATGCTTCACGGGCAACCTCTTCAGAAACGCCTGCGATTTCGAACATTACACGGCCCGGCTTTACTACTGCAACCCAGTACTCCAGTGTTCCCTTTCCGGAACCCATACGGGTCTCAGCCGGCTTTGCTGTTACAGGTTTGTCCGGGAAAATCTTAATCCAAACTTTACCGCCACGTTTGATATAACGGGTCATGGCAACACGGGCTGCCTCGATCTGATTGGAACGAATCCAGCACGGCTCTGTAGCCACCAGACCAAAATCACCGTAGTTGATCTTATTGCCTCTTAAGGCTTTTCCTCTCATAGAACCACGGAACTGTTTACGACGTTTAACTCTCTTCGGCATTAACATAATTATTTATCGCTCCCTTCCTTAGCTCCTTTAGTCGGAAGTACCTCGCCATTGTAGACCCAAGCCTTTACGCCAACTTTGCCGTAGGTGGTGTCTGCCTCAGCGAATCCGTAATCAATATCTGCTCTTAATGTCTGCAGCGGAATTGTACCCTCGCTGTAGAACTCTGTACGCGCCATATCTGCGCCGCCCAGACGACCGGAAACGGAAGTCTTGATTCCCTTTGCTCCAGCCTTCATGGTTCTGGACATTGTGGACTTCATAGCGCGGCGGAAAGAGATACGGTTCTCTAACTGTAATGCGATATTCTCAGCTACTAACTGAGCGTCTCTGTCCGGTCTCTTTACCTCTTTGATGTCTACGATCAGCTTTTTGCTTGTGTATTTCTGAAGCTCAGCTTTTACCTTCTCGATCTCAGAACCGCCCTTGCCGATTACAACGCCCGGCTTTGCGGTGTGGATGATAACCTTTACTCTGTCAGATGCTCTCTCGATCTCAATCTTGGAAACACCTGCGCTGTATAATTTCTTCTTCAGGAATGTTCTGATGTTGTAGTCTTCTACCAGGTAGTCTGCGAAGTCGCCTTCTGCATACCACTTGGAATCCCAGTCTTTAATAACACCGACTCTTAAGCCATGTGGATTAACTTTCTGTCCCATGATACTCCTCCTTATCTTTCATCTAACACGATTGAGATGTGGCTTGTTCTCTTCTCAATTCTGTAAGCTCTGCCCTGTGCTCTCGGCTGGATTCTCTTCATTGTCGGCGCTTTGTTTGCATAGCACTCTGCAATATAAAGCTTCTCTACATCCATGCCGTTGTTGTTCTCAGCGTTTGCGATCGCTGACTCAAGCAGTTTCTTAATCACGCTGGAAGCGTATCTTGGGTTATATGTTAAGATACCCAGTGCCGTAGCTACATCTTTTCCACGAATTACATCCAGTACATAGCAAGCTTTCTGTACGGATACTCTTGCGTAGGATAACTTAGCAGACGGTCTTGTATCTTTATTCGCGTTTCTTGCTCTTTTAATCTGACTTCTATGTCCCTTAGCCATGATAAAAAGGCCTCCTTTCGATCTGATTGATTATCCTGTTTAACGAACTCCTGATTTCTTCTCGTCTTTACCATGTCCTCTGTAGGTTCTGGTAGCTACAAACTCACCGAGTTTGTGTCCAACCATATCCTCTGTAACGTATACCGGAACATGCTTTCTTCCGTCATGAACAGCGATTGTGTGTCCCACGAATGACGGGAAGATTGTAGAACGACGTGACCAGGTCTTAATCACACTTTTATCTCCTGCAGCATTTAAAGCATCTACCTTTTTCAGTAAGCTTGCATCTGCAAATGGTCCTTTTTTCAGTGAACGAGCCATTCCTTTACCTCCTTATTTAGCTAACGCTTTGCCATCTCTTCTTCTTACGATCAACTTGTTAGACTGCTTGTTTTTCTTTCTGGTCTTTAAGCCAAGAGCCGGTTTGCCCCACGGTGTGCACGGACCCGGACGTCCAATACCAGTCTTGCCTTCACCACCACCATGCGGATGGTCATTCGGATTCATAACAGATCCGCGAACAGTCGGGCGGATACCCATGTGACGCTTGCGTCCTGCTTTACCGATGTTGATCAGGCTGTGCTCGCCATTTCCTACTACGCCTACAGATGCACGGCATACTAACGGAACCATTCTCATCTCGCCAGACGGAAGACGCAGTGTTGCGTATTTTCCTTCTTTAGCCATTAACTGAGCGCCGTTTCCTGCGGAACGAACTAACTGTCCGCCCTTGCCCGGATACAGCTCTACGTTGTGGATCATAGTACCAACCGGAATCTCGGACAGCGGCAGGCAGTTGCCCGGTCTTACCTCGGCATTTACACCGCTCATGACCTTCATGCCTACTTTTAATCCTTCCGGAGCCAGGATATAAGCCTTCTCGCCGTCTGCATAGCAGATCAGTGCGATGTTGGCTGTTCTGTTCGGATCGTACTCGATCGCTGTTACAGTTGCCGGAATATCGTCTTTTCTTCTCTTGAAGTCGATGATTCTGTATTTTCTTCTGCTTCCGCCTCCGCGGTGTCTTACTGTGATTTTACCCTGGTTGTTGCGTCCAGAGTTCTTCTTCAGAGATACGACCAGAGATTTCTCAGGAGTAGTCTTTGTGATCTCGCTGAAATCAGAGCCAGTCATATGTCTTCTGGATGGTGTATATGGGTTATAGGTTTTGATTCCCATTGTTGTTTCTCCTTTCGAATATTAGTCATCATGCTTTCCAGCATATAGTTTTCTCCCCGCCGCAAAAGCGGCGCATCGGAGAAGCGGGATTAAAGTCCCTCGAAGATCTCGATGTCCTTGCTGTCCTCAGTCAGGGCAACGATTGCTTTCTTCGTCTTCGCGGTCTTGCCAAATGTCATTCCGCGGCGTTTTGTCTTACCGTCCATGTTCATGGTGTTGACGCTCTTTACCTTTGTTCCCTCGAACATCTTCTCAACAGCCTCTTTGATCATGGTCTTGTTTGCTTCCGGATGAACCAGGAATGTATATTTCTTCTCGCCCATCGCGTTCATGGATTTCTCCGTAACGATCGGTTTCAGGATCACATCATAATACTGTACGTTTGCCATTATGCGTATACCTCCTCGATTGCTGCAACAGAAGCTTTTGTTACGATTACTGTATTGTACTTCATAACATCGTAGGTGTTGATTGTGCTCGGAACAGCAGTTACAACATCCGGGATGTTTCTGGTGGACAGGATCACGTTCTGATCATTGTCTGCCAGTACGACTAAAGCTTTGTTTACCTTCAGGTTATCTAATACCTTCTGCATATCTTTTGTCTTGATAGCATCCAGCTTTAACTCATCTAATACAATCAGCTTATTCTCCTGTACTCTGGATGTCAGAGCGGATTTTAAAGCTGCTCTTCTCTCTTTTTTGTTCATCTTGAAAGAGTAGTCACGCGGTACCGGAGCGAATACCACACCGCCGCCTGTCCACTGCGGAGCTCTTGTTGAACCCTGTCTTGCATGACCGGTTCCTTTCTGTCTCCACGGTTTTCTTCCGCCGCCGCTTACTTCAGAACGGGTCTTAGCCTTCTGAGTACCCTGACGATTATTTGCCAGCTGGCGTACAACCGCTAAATGAACCAGGTGCTCGTTGATCTCAACACCGAACACTGCATCGTTTAACTCCATTGTGCCAACTTCTTTGCCTTCCATATTAAAAACAGATACGTTTGCCATCTGTGTGTTCCTCCTTTCCTATAAAAGCTTATTTTATAGTTTTCACTGTTTCTTTGATTGTGATTAAAGACTTCTTCGGTCCCGGTACGGAGCCTTTTACAAGGATCAGGTTGTTCTCTGTATCAACCTTAACGATCTCAAGATTCTGTACGGTAACCTGTACATGTCCCATCTGTCCCGGCATCTTTTTGCCCTTGAATACCTTACTCGGATCGGATGCCGCGCCGTTGGAACCTGCATGACGGTGATATTTGGAACCATGTGCCATCGGTCCTCTGGACTGACCGTGTCTCTTGATGGCGCCCTGGAAACCTTTACCTTTGGAGATTGCTGTAGCATCGATCTTGTCGCCTGCTGCAAAGATATCTGCCTTGATTTCCTGTCCTAATGTGTACTCCTCTGCATTCTCAAATTTGAACTCCTTTAAGAATCTCTTGCAGGATACACCAGCTTTTTCAAACTGTCCTTTCATCGGCTTGTTGACCAGGTTTTCTCTCTTGTCAACAAAACCAACCTGAACTGCGCTGTAGCCGTCGTTCTCTTCTGTCTTAACCTGTGTTACGACACAAGGACCAGCCTGCAGTACAGTTACCGGAGTCAATACTCCGTCTTCGTTGAAGATTTGAGTCATTCCGACTTTTGTAGCTAAGATTGCTTTCTTCATTCCTTTTACCTCCTGTTTAATCTACAGCGGAGCGCTCTCGCGCTCATCCTAGAACAGCCGATATAAGTGGAACACTATGCCCTCCGGGATGTTGATTCCTTTGAATGCTTTGCGTTGCTTCTATATCAAACCCAATAGGATTGTTGCCTTACTTATTTGTTTTTCATCTTGATATCAATGTATACACCAGCCGGCATCTCAAGACGGGACAGAGCGTCAACAGTCTTCTGCGTTGGCGTGATGATATCGATCAGTCTTTTATGAGTTCTCTGCTCGAACTGCTCTCTGGAGTCTTTATATTTGTGAACCGCTCTTAAGATGGTAACTACCTCTCTCTTAGTCGGCAGCGGAACCGGACCGCTCACTACTGCTCCATTCTTTTTTACAGTTTCGATAATCTTCTTTGCGGACGCATCTACTAACTGATGGTCATACGCTTTTAATGTGATTCTCATTACTTGACTTGCCATAAAAAAAGTCGCCTCCTTATTCGTACTTTTTGAGCACGACAAGCGGTGACTGTACACTTCGCCGTGTGTGTCCTCAGACAGCTCCACGGTATTCCGCACCGAGCGGAAATCTATTCATGCTGTATACAGTGACTTGTCGCCAGTTTCTTAACTTGACATTCGCTCCACGGAAAACCTGCGATGTGCGCAGCAACCTCACGCTTCATAGCTATCATGTCACAACAATTAGCAGTATACACGAATATTCCGTGGATTTCAAGACATTTTTTACAAAAAATGCATTTTTTTCAATTCATCGCATTTTCCCGCTTTTTCTCAGGTTTTTTCGTGCAAAAAGCACGAAACGGGAGCGTTTCCGCTCCCGCTGCTTCCTATTATATGGCTTTCTTATGGCTCTATAAAATATCCGAATAATCAAGGAAAGTCACGCCCGTATCTTCGTCTTTTCTGACTTCCGGCTTGTCACCTGCCTGCTCTGCCTTCTCAAGCAGTTCCTCCGCGGAATATACCGGGATTGCAAGCTCTACCGGCTTCTTCTGAACCGGCTCTTCCACTACAGCCGCTGCCTCCTGGACTGCTGCCGCCATCTGCTCTGTCGCCTCCGTCTGCGGCGTACTTCCCATGCCGCTTAATTCTTTGCTCAGCTGCTCCGCAATATCGACCGTATCTCCGCTTGAGATCAGGCTGCCCTGCGGATCTGCAGTTCTCTCGGGCTCCGGTTCCGGCGTTTTCTGCTTTGCGCGCTCCGGCTGCTGGCGTCTCACCGGAAGTTCCTCTTCTTCGTCCTCTTCCTCGTCGTCGTCAATGAAGCCTTTCGCACGTCTCTTTTCTTCCTTACGGCGCTGCTTTTCGATTGCCCTGCGCTCTCTTCTCGTCAGTTCTTCGTCCTCGTCGCGGTAGATATCATACCCCGGCATATCGGCGTCCTCGTCTCTCTTCCATACCTCTGCGAGCACAAAGAGAATAATAATGAATACGACGCCAAGTCCGATGATAATCATGCCCTCAGTCGTCTGAAGCGCCAGAGCTGCATAGCCGATGTACGGTACAGTGAGCAGCACTTTATTCGCGCTCTCGCTTAACTCCACCTGCTTTGCTTCAGAGCCTGTCTCATTCACATCCGTAACCGTGAAGTTTCCCACCGTCTCGCCCTGGGCATCCAGACGGTAAATATGAATGGAATTGCTTCCTTTTTCAAGGATCTTGTCCCCGAGAGCCAGCTCGGAAACAGGCGTCGGCTTCGCGTATGTAACGGAACCAAGAGCCAGGTTCGTGTCCATCGTCTCGTCGTCCACGATCGCTGTCGTAATTCCCGCAACCGGCGGTATCAGAAGCGACGCTGCTACAAGAATCGCACCCAAAAGGATGATGTTGACTACTACTTTCAAAAACCTCGACATAAGTAACGCTCCTTGTTAATTAATAATTCTCTTCCTCTTTTTGTTTCGCGCGCCCGATGTTCTCCAGACCCGCTGTCGTGTTTATTTTATCATTTTAATCCGCATCTGTATAGCTAAATCTCAGAATTTCTGAATTTTTTATGCCGCGGTCTTCTCTCCTCTTGCATCATCTTATGAACTGTTCTATACTGGTGCCCATGGAGGATACTTATTATTATGAATATTACAATCAAAACGATCGAAGATCTGTCGCTCAACGCCTGGCCGTCGCATCAGATACAGGTATACGACGGATGGCTGCTGCGCTTTTCCTACTTTTATACGCACCGTACGAACAGTGTGGAGCAGATCGGAGCATCTTTGCTTCCCCTTTCGGAAAAGATCCCTTACTGTGAGGAGATTTATCAAAAGTGGGGCACCCCGGCAATTTTCAAGATCTCTCCGCTTCTTGACCCGTCGTTTGACCGGCTTCTGGAAAGGAGGGGCTACATCGCAGAACATGAGACCGAAGTCATGACCATGGATGTTTCGGATTTTCATGATTATGAATCCCCGGTCGATGTCTCCCTGCGCAATACGATTCCGCAGAGCTGGATCGAAGGGCTCTTCGCGCTAAAGGGCACAACAAATATCATGCACCGCCAGGTGGTGCCGTCCATGTACCGAGCGATTCCGAAAGATACGATCTGCGCGAGTATTCGGGACAATGACAAAATTATCGCCACAGGTCTTGGCATTCTGGACAGAGAGTATATCGGGCTGTATGCGATTCATGTACACCCCGACTACAGGCGCCGGCACTATGCGCGCGCAGTCTGCTGCTCTATCTTAAGAGAGGCATTCCGACAGGGCGCGTCACGCGCCTATCTGCAGGTCGTAAAGGGCAACGCGCCGGCGCGCCGGCTGTATGAGTCCCTTGGCTATCGCTTCTTATATGAATACTGGTTCCGTACGCGGTACTTTTGCTGAGGAGGTATATATGGAATTTCTTCGTTTCTTGTCACAATACAGGGCACCGGTTCTCGACGCACTGTTTCAGATAATCACAGTGCTGGCGCAGGAGACGGTAATTGTTGCAGTAATCTGCTGGCTGTACTGGTGTGCTGACAAACGCCTCGCCTACACGCTGGGCTTCTCCTTTTTTGCCTCGGGTCTGTGCGTCCAGGGACTGAAGATCACATTCCGCATCCCCAGACCGTGGGTGCTCGATCCGGACTTTAAGCCTGTTGCCTCCGCCGTGGATGGCGCTACCGGATATTCATTCCCCAGCGGACATACGCAGAGCGCAACGTCCCTGTTGTCCACGCTCGGATTTTCCACGCGCAGACGGGGGCTGCGGCTGTTATGCGTGATCGGATTTCTCGCTGTAGGATTTTCCCGTATGTATCTCGGAGTGCATACGCCGAAGGATGTGTTCGTCTCTATGGCAGTCACGCTCGTACTCTCCGCTCTTGCCTCTGCACTGTTTCGCCGGATTGCCGATGACCGCTCTAAGGATCCGATCATATCGATCGTCCTTGCCGCAGTCTCCGCTGCGCTGCTTCTATACGCGCAGTCACTGCACCGCAGCGGCGTCATTGAACTTGCGTATGCGATGGACTGCTTTAAATCAGGCGGCGCCGGGCTTGCCTTCGGCATCGGGTTCTATCTTGAGCGGCGCTTTGTAAACTTTTCTCTTCCCGGGTCACTGCGGATACGGATTTTGCGCTTCGCGGCAGGCATAGCCGTCACCCTCGTACTGCAGACCGGATTAAAGCTTGTATTTCCAGGCACACTCTTCTTTGCGGCATTCCGCTATTTTCTTCTGGTGTTCTGGATTCTTGTGCTTTATCCATGGATCTTCACCAGGCTGTCTTTACAGAAAAATTTTTAAAGAAGAAGCCGCGTCAGCAAGCACTCTGACGCGGCTTCTTCTTCGCTCTTTTTATTTGCTCGTGAGATACTTCTCAATGCTTGTCATCGCTTCCTCTTCATCATTCCCCTCAGCAACGACTGTAATTCTCTCCCCCGTGTCAAGCCCGAGGGTCATCATTCCCATAATGCTCTTCGCATTAACTTTCTTTTCTCCGCTTTCCACAAAGATTTGGCTTTCGAACTGGCTTGCCACCTGTACCAGCATGGCTACTGGTCTGGCTTCCAGACCGTTTGAAATCTGAATCTGAATTGGTTTCTTAATCATAATAAATCTTCCTCCTTGTTACCTCTAAGCTCTTCGGCAATGGCTGACAGCTTTCTAAGTCTGTGATTTACACCGGATTTTCCCATAGGCGGTGTCAGCATTGCACCCAGTTCTTTCAGTGTGGCTTCCGGATAGGCAAGCCGCAGCCTGGCCATCTCCTCGAGCCCATCTGACAGTCCAGAAAAGCCCATCTTCTCTTTTAAAAACTTGATGTCTTCTATCTGCTTCACAGCGGCACTGACCGTCTTATTGAGATTCGCCGTCTCACAGTTGACTTTGCGGTTCACGCTGTTACGCATCTCTTTTAGTATGCGGATATTTTCCAGATTCATCATGGAAATATTCGCCTCCATCAGGGCAAGGATCTCGGAAATACGATCCCCTTCCTTTATATATACCACATAATATCGTTTGCGCAGTACTACCTTGGCGTCCAGCCCGAAGGTGTTCATGATCTCCTTGAGCTGCTGTGCCTTCTGCTCAGCCGCGCACACAATCTCAAAGTGGTACGAACGCTGAGGGTCACTGACCGACCCCGATGCCAGAAATGCCCCCCGGATAAACGCTCTCCGGCAGCATTCCTTCTGTACAATCAGATTGTGTACCAGAGACATCGTCTCCTCAATCTCCAGATTTGCGTTCAGAAGCTTTGTCGCCTGCAGGATACGGACAGTGTCCTCATGCCCGCCGACTCCTACGAGGTATACAAGGCGGTTCTCGTGCTTGCGGTTGCGCCTCACCCCGGCTTCAGCTTCTATATTAAATGTTTTTCTCAGTAAAGTAAAGAACTTTCTCGCGACAGAGATATTTTCTGTATGGATCCGTATCGAAAACCGGTCTGCTCCGGATATGGAAACCTGTCCGCACATAGTAATAATCGCGGTGATTTCCGCAATCCTGCAGTGCCTTGCCTCCGGTATCTGATACGACAGTTCCTCTTTTACATCACTGGAAAAAGACATGCCCTCACCCGCTTTTAACCTTTCTTGCGCGCCGCATCCTTTATAATGTCTCTGTGCTCAATGCGGATGCCATATTCCGCGTCGCGCGACAGTCTGCGGTAGAGCTCGTTGGCAATCGTCACAGAGCGGTGCTTTCCTCCTGTGCAGCCGATGCTGATCACGAGCTGATACTTACCCTCCGCAATGTAATTTGGAATCAGGAAACGGATCATATCCTCCAGCTTGTCGGAGAATTCCACAGCAAGCGGACTTCCCATCACAAACTCCTGTATCTCCCGGTCATTACCCGTAAGCGGGCGCAGCTCCTCCACATAATAAGGATTCGGCAGGAACCGCACATCGAAAACGAGATCCGAATCTCCAGGGATTCCATACTTGAATCCAAAAGACAGCACGGTAATCATCAGGTTGCGAAATTTCTGATTGTTGACAAAGATTCGGTCGAGCTCTGCTTTCAGCTCTCTTGTAAGAAGCTGGCTCGTGTCAATAATGTAGTCCGCCTGATGCTTCAGGAACTCTACCTGTTCCCGCTCCCGGCGAATACCTGCCTCCAGGCGCTCCTTCCCGGCGAGCGGATGGCTTCGCCTCGTCTCTTTGTATCTCTTAACCAGTACGTCATCTGCAGCATCAAGGAAAAGTATCTCATACTCAATCCCCTCAGCCGTCATCTGTTTGAGCTTCTCATGAAGCTCCGGCAGCGACTGACCGCTTCGGATATCAATGCCCAGCGCCGCCTTCTGTACCTCACCCGCACCGTTGCCGATCGTCAGGTGCGCAAACTTATCAAGCAGCGGGATCGGCAGATTATCAACGCAGAAGTATTCCGCGTCCTCAAGCATTTTAAGCGCGGTGCTCTTGCCGGCTCCGGACATGCCCGTAACTATGACAAAACGCATATGCTTTCCTCTCTTATGATGTACGTGACATCCTCCCCCGTTTATAGAAGCGGGGCTTCCTCCTGCGAAGCAGGCAGTCGGTTCTCGTTCGATAGTACCAACGTACTAAGCATAAGCGAGCTATCCCCGTGTGTCCCACGGTTCTATCACAGGATTATGCGGTCACTGACCGCATACCCTCCTTCCTGATGTTAAGAGGTTAAAACTCGCCGAGGAAGCGTACCTCCGGTTCAAGCGTCACACCGAACTTCTCCCGGACTCTTCGCTGCACCTCACGGATCAAACCGATCACGTCTGCGGCAGTCGCATCACCCGTGTTGATCACAAAACCGCAGTGTTTCTCAGACACCTGCGCACCTCCCACGCGAAAGCCGCGAAGCCCCGCGTCCATGATGAGTTTCCCTGCAAAGTATCCTTCCGGACGCTTGAAAGTGCTTCCGGCACTGGGGTATTCAAGCGGCTGCTTTGTCCTTCTCTTATCCCCCAGTTCCTCCATGCGGGCGCGGATCTGTGTCTGATCGCCCGCCTCAAGCGCAATTTCAGCCTCAAGCACTGTGTATGCTTCACTCTTTACAATACTGGTGCGGTATCCCAGCTTTAACGCTTCCACAGGCAGCGTGACAATCTGACCTTCCCCGGTGAGCACCGTGGCAGATTTGATCACATCCTTCATCTCTCCGCCGTAGGCTCCCGCATTCATTGTCACAGCTCCGCCGAGCGTTCCCGGAATTCCCGATGCAAACTCAAAGCCTGTCAATGAACATCTGAATGCCTGCGCCGCTATCTGAGAGAGCAGAGCTCCTGCCTGTGCGCGGATGATATTTCCTCTGCACGCAACCGCACTGAAGTTCTTATAGATCTGAATCACAGCGCCGCGGTATCCGCTGTCGCTCACCAGCAGATTACTTCCGTTTCCAATTACAAACCAGGGGATCTGTTCCTCCCGGCACACTCTGATGACCTCCCGAATCTCCTCGGGCGTATGCGGACATATATAATAATCCGCCGCACCCCCGATGCGAAAGGTCGTATGCTTCTTCATCGGCTCAGCAAGCAAGACATTGTCCTCACCGACGATGCCGCAGAAGCGGCTGTTTATTTCTTTACTCATAATTCTCCTTCATTTTGGGGGATTACAATATCCTCCGGATCTTTGCCTTATCTTTCTTATCCGCCTGTCCCAGCAGGTCTCTTACAACTTCTCCGGCGATCAGAAGACCTGCAACGCTCGGAACAAACGAGATACTGCCCGGCACCGGGCGTCCCGTATTTCCCTTGGTCTCCTGAAGATCCCGGTTCCGGATCGGAGGCTCCTTGGAGTAGAGCACTTTCACCTTGCGGATCCTGCGCTTCTTGAGCTCCGTGCGCATAACCTTTGCCAGCGGGCAAACGCTCGTCTTCGAAATATCGGTGATTTCGAACTTGCTGGCATCCAGCTTATTTCCCGTACCCATGCAGGACAAAATCGGCACGTCCGCTTCCTTTGCTTTCTCGATCAGCAGAAGCTTGGACGATACCGTGTCGATGGCATCCACGATGTAATCATAGGATGTAAAATCGAAGAGATTCTCCGTATCCCTGTTAAAAAACGTCTCATAGGTGTGCACCACAATATCCGGATCTATATCCCGGATGCGCTCCTTGGCCACCTGCGTCTTTGCCAGTCCGATCGTGGAGCGCAGAGCGATTAACTGCCTGTTCAGGTTGGTAACGGACACTTTGTCATTGTCCACCAGCACGAGACTCCCGATCCCGCAGCGCGCCAACGCCTCCACCGTGTAGGACCCTACACCTCCGATTCCAAATACTGCCACTCTGGCGGCACGCAGAATACGCATGCCTTCTTCCCCCACCAAAAGCTCCGTTCTGGAATAATTATGCAGCATGAATCATAGTTCCCTTTCTCTATTCTTCCGGCAGACGCACTGCACCTGCCGTCACATTACTTGTCATTATACTATCTCATATGGTAAAGTGCAAGAAAAAGCGACCAGGCAGACGGAAAATCTTTTCTACTTTTCACCCCCCGTCTTTTCCTTTCTCTTATACATCTTCTGAGCCGCCCCATGCGGCAGCGACACGTATTTGGATTTTTTTTAAAAAGGTATTGACAAAATTGTTTTAATTTAATATAATAATCAAGCAGTCTGAAAGACAGTACAATTTAAAATGGAATCTTAGCTCAGCTGGGAGAGCATCTGCCTTACAAGCAGAGGGTCATAGGTTCGAGCCCTATAGGTTCCATTGCGGCGAGATAGCTCAGCTGGCTAGAGCATACGGTTCATACCCGTAGTGTCGAGGGTTCAAGTCCCCCTCTCGCTACTTTAGAAAGACCTTACAGCGGTTGCTGTGAGGTCTTTTTTGTATATGGCATATCGGAAGTTCCGCGCGCGGAACTCCCGAACTCCCGGTTATTCCGCGCGTTTTTCCGGATTCATCAAAAGTCTGAGCGCATGCTTCTGATTCTGAATGCGTACATAGGGATGCTTGCCGCCGTCCTCTCCGTCGAGCGTCCAGGATACCGGCTCCATCGTCTCCACAGTGATCCAATCCGCCTTGAAGGTATCGATGAGCTGCGTATTATCCACTTCCGTGACGAGAGCTCCGAGAATCTCGTTGAGTTCGAGAAGATTCCGCGGCTTCTTAATCAGCGTAACCTCAAACAGCCCATCATCCAGCTCCACATTCCGTCCGGTCAAATTTTTGAAGCCGCCCACGGAACGGGAGTTTGTTACCATCCCATAAATATAATCACCCTCATAGGACTGTGACTCTGAAGTCACCTTCATCCAATAAGACTGAATATCAAAAATGCGCTTCATGCCTTCCAGGACGTATGCCACATGACCGAGGATGTTCTTCATATGCTGGGGCGTCTGGTAGGAGACATCTGTAAACAGCCCGAACGCGGCAATATACACAAAGGTATCCTGGTTAAAGCTTCCCACGTCACACGGATAAATCTCGCCTTTTACTATATCTTCTGCCGCTTCCAGCATGTCAGAGGGAATGTTCAGGCTGCTCGCAAAATCATTTGTGCTGCCGGCTGGAATATAGCCCACAGGAACTGTCTTCCGGCACTGCATCAGCCCGCTGACCGTCTCGTCGAGAGTCCCGTCGCCTCCGCTGCAGACGATCACATCCATATCGCCGGCATACTCCTGAACCTGCACAAATGCATCGCCCGCTCTCTGAGTCGGATGGACAATAACCTCATAGCCGCCCTTCACAAAAATGTCCAGAATATCCGAAAGCCTGCTCTTGATCTGTGCCTTTCCGGCTTTGGGATTATATATAAAAAGCATTTTTTTCTTCATCTTGCTCATCCTTCCAATCTTCATGCCGCCTATCCGGCGGCAGATATTCGCAGTAAAAGATATGGATAGTTTACTACATTTATCTGCTGTGCGCAAGCAAAAGCCTTGTCTCACCGTTCACTGTCCTGTTATAATAATCCCAGTGCCTGACGGCGCAAAATAAATGCATATATAAGGAGTTTTACCAAATGGAATATACTGCAGGAACTGTACTGATTACCGGCGCAGCGCGCGGCATCGGGCGCGCGTGCGCATTCCGCTTTGCACAGGCGGGCTTCCGGCTGCTGCTTAACACCCGCACGAGCGCAGCGCAGCTCGAAGATCTGCGCGCAGAACTTTCCGCCCGATTCGGAGCAGTCTGCCTCACCTCTATCGGAGATGCAGGCGACGAAGTCTATGTGAAGGAACTCTTCCAGGAACTTAACCGTCTTGGCGGACGCCTCGATGTACTCGTAAACAATGCCGGGGTCTCGATCGTGGGACTTCTTCAGGACATGAGCCTTGATGAGTGGAACCGCATCATCTCCTCTAATCTTACCTCTGCCTTCCTCTGCTGCCGGAGCGCAATCCCGCTGTTTCTTCACCAGGGAGGCGGCTCTATCATAAACGTATCCTCTGTCTGGGGAAACACAGGAGCTTCGTGCGAAGCGGCGTACTCCGCCACAAAAGGAGGTATCAACGCTCTGACAAAAGCACTTGCCAGAGAACTTGCCCCCAGCCATATCCGGGTCAATGCCGCTGCTTTCGGAGCCATCGACACAGAGATGAACGGCCACCTCTCCATAGAAGAGCGCCGATCCCTTGAGGAAGAAATCCCCGCCGGACGATACGGGACACCCGAAGAGGCAGCAGAGCTTATCTATGACTTAGCGGTAAATCACGCCTATCTCACCGGGCAGATCGTAACCATGGACGGCGCGTGGACGTAAATTCACACCGCCTGACCGGCGTTGATGTTTCATGTGATCAGACGCAAAAGATCCCTGCAGAGATTTTTTCTCTGCAGGGATCTTCTTATAGCTGTTCTGAAATTATACTAACTCCAGTAATACTTCCATAGCTGCATCGCCCTTGCGCAGACCGATCTTTACGATTCTGGTGTAACCACCGTTGCGGTTTGCGTACTTCGGAGCGATCTCAGTGAACATCTTATCTACTAAATCTACGTTCTTTGTGTTTTTCTTCTTACCGGCATTCTCAGTCGGAACGGATTTTACCGGGTAGAATACTTTCATCATCTGACGTCTTGCATGAAGTCTGGACGGCATATCCTTCTTGATCTCTTTCTCTACCTCATCGTATACGGTAACTTTCTTTCCGTCCTTAACCTCTTTTACTCTCTTTCCGTCAGCATCCTTGCGCGCTACTTTAGCAGTAACCTTAACGGTCTCGAAGTTGTCCTTCTCTCTTACTGCCATAGCAATCAGGTGCTCGGCGATCTTGCGTACTTCCTTAGCCTTTGCCTCAGTTGTAACGATCTTGCCGTTTGCCAGAAGGTTTGTTACCTGGTTTCTAAGTAATGCTTTTCTCTGTGCAGATGTTCTGCTGAGTTTTCTATATCCTGCCATTTTTAATTTTCCTCCATTTGTGGAACACCAGACCACGCTTCTTCGGTCTTACTGGTAAGGTGCTTTTCTTCTACAAATATTATTAACTTTCCTCGCCCGGACTTAACTGTAATCCGAGCTCTTTCAGTTTTGCCAGAACCTCCTCTAAGGACTTGCGGCCCAGGTTACGGACTTTCATCATGTCCTCGGAAGTCTTATTGCAAAGCTCTTCTACCGTATTGATACCGGCACGTTTTAAGCAGTTGTAAGAACGAACGGATAACTCCAGCTCGTCAATGTTCATTTCCAGAACTTTTTCCTTCTCATTGTCCTCTTTCTCGATCATGACCTCAGCGGTCTTTGCATTCTCGGAAAGATCAATGAAAAGCTTCAGATGCTCGCTCAGTACCTTTGCCGCAAGGCTGACTGCCTCGTCCGGAGCCAGGGTACCGTTTGTATATACATCCAGAGTCAGCTTATCAAAATCGGTAATCTGACCTACACGGGTATTCTCAACGGTCAGGTTGACACGCTCTACCGGTGTGTAGATGGAATCTACTGCAATTACGCCAATCGGCATATCATCTGTTTTGGATTTGTCTGCGCTCACATATCCACGGCCCTTTGTGATCGTAAGTTCCATGTACAGTTTGCTGTCAGCTCCGCCGTTTAAGGTGGCGATTACCTGATCCGGATTCATAATCTCGATATCCTGATCCACCTGAATGTCGGACGCCTTCACGACACCCTCGCCCTCAAACTCGATGTATGCAACCTTCGCTTCGTTTGTCTCGCTCGTGTTGCGGATCGCAAGGCTCTTCAGGTTCATAATGATTTCCGTAACGTCTTCCTTAACGCCCGGAATGGAGCTGAATTCGTGCAGAACACCTTCAATCTTAACCTGGCTTACAGCCGCACCCGGGAGAGATGAGAGCATGAT
Source organism: uncultured Lachnospiraceae bacterium (assembly GCA_944384105.1). Taxonomy (GTDB): domain Bacteria; phylum Bacillota; class Clostridia; order Lachnospirales; family Lachnospiraceae; genus Egerieimonas_A. Next base: position 92,555 of record CALWSC010000077.1, read on the forward strand.
CCTTCTCAGGGAGTTTCCCAGGGTGATGCCATAGCCTCTTTCCAGAGGTTCTACAACAAATTTGCCGTATTTCTTATCTTCAGAAATCTCTGTAATTTCAATTTTCGGTTTGTTAAAATCAAACACTATATGGTTCCCTCCTTGTGGGTTAATCTATTTGAAGGGTGACTTTTCTGCCGGATGATTACAGCCCGGACAGGGAAAACTCCCTGCCGGGACTGATATATCCGACATCCAATAATCAGGAATCTCCTAATTATTTGGAATATAACTCGACGATCAGCATCTCGTCAACCGGTACGTCGATTGCTTCTCTTGCCGGAGTCTCTTTAACAGTTCCCTGTAAAGTCTCCTGATTGGACTCCAGCCACTCCGGTACCAGGCGTCCGCCTGTTACTTCCAGAATGTCTTTGTATCTCTGCATGGATTTGCATTTCTCTTTGATCTCGATCACATCACCCGGTTTTACGCCGTAGGACGGGATGTTAACCTGCTTGCCGTTTACCAGTACATGCTTGTGGTCTACAATCTGGCGTGCCTCTCTTCTGGTTCTTGCGAATCCCAGACGGAATACTACGTTGTCCAGACGCATCTCCAGCATCTGCATAAGGGTAACACCGGTCATGCCTTTCATCTTATCGGCTTTCTTATAGTAGTTTCTGAACGGTTTCTCCAGAACGCCGTAGATGAATTTTGCTTTCTGCTTCTCTCTTAACTGAAGTCCGTACTCGGACACTTTTCTATTTGCTCTCTTTAACTGTCTTGTGGACTTCTTATCAATTCCCAGGTAAATCGGATCCAGACCTAAGGAACGACATCTCTTCAGAACAGGTACTCTATTAACTGCCATAATCTTAAGACCTCCTAATTAAACTCTTCTGCGCTTCGGTGGACGGCATCCATTGTGCGGTACAGGTGTTACGTCTCTGATGCTGGTCACTTCCAGACCGCATGCGGAGAGTGCGCGGATCGCTGCTTCTCTTCCTGAACCAGGTCCTTTTACGAATACGTCAACTGTCTTTAAACCATGAATTAAAGCTGCCTTTGTAGCAGTCTCTGCTGCCATCTGAGCTGCATAAGGAGTAGATTTCCTTGAACCTCTAAAACCAAGACCACCGGCACTTGCCCAGGACAGAGCGTTACCCTCTGTATCAGTCAGAGTAACGATCGTGTTATTGAAAGATGACTGGATATGTGCCTGTCCGCGTTCAACGTTTTTCTTGACACGGCGCTTTGCTGCCGTTTTCTTTGTCACTTTTGCCATTTTAAAACTAACCTACACTTTCTTCTTATTTACAATCAAGGGTTACAATTATTTCTTCTTGTTAGCAACAGTTCTCTTCGGACCTTTGCGTGTTCTTGCGTTTGTCTTTGTCTTCTGTCCGCGAACCGGAAGTCCTTTTCTGTGACGGATACCTCTGTAGCATCCGATCTCCTGAAGGCGCTTGATATTCAGAGCGATCTCTCTTCTTAAGTCACCCTCTACTAACTGTGTCTCATCGATTACAGCACTGATTTTCTTAACTTCGTCGTCCGTTAAATCTCTTACGCGAGTATCCGGATTAACGCCAGCCTGTGCCAGAATCTTGTTGGAGCTTGCTCTTCCGATTCCGTAAATATAAGTTAATCCGATCTCTACACGTTTGTCTCTTGGTAAGTCTACACCAGCGATACGAGCCATGTAATAATTCCTCCATTTTCTGCTTTGTCTCTTCCATACAGCCTGTCCTTCGGACAAGCGTGAAATGCGGTGCACGAAAAAGACTGCTTGTGTTAATATTTTCCTAATTGGGATACAGGTATGTGTGTATCCAGCCGCAATGACGCTGCGGCCTTTCCGGCAGTGCCGGTATTAAGCAATATTATAAGGGATGTTGCGCACCCCGAGGTGCCAAGCATCCTCCGGAGGGTACCCGGTCGCCGCCGGGCGTCTCACATTATAATATTTAAACAGTGAACAACCCGTCCGGGCGTTCCACTGCAGCCGCTACTTGCTTAATAATAAAAATCTTGTCCGGGAATTAACCCTGACGCTGTTTGTGCTTTGGATTCTCGCAGATTACTCTGATACTTCCTTTTCTCTTGATGATCTTGCACTTCTCGCAGATAGGCTTTACAGATGATCTTACTTTCATTTGAATCCTCCTTTCTTCCTTTCCTGTTGGATGAATGGTGCATAATTTTGGGCATAAAAAAATAGGCTTTACCCCAAAAGTACGGTTATTAGTGTAGCACACGGTCTGCCAAAAAGCAAGTGTTTTTTTCATTTTTTTCCCGGAAAATAAGAGCGTGCTTGCACGTTCCCGGGAATCATGATATTCTGAAGAAAAATGGTTTGCGAGGAGGTATTTAAAGTATGAAGTTTATGATTCCAAAGGGCAGCCCGGCGGCTGAGCCGGCAGCATGCGCTCCCCTTATCATCGGGCATGACAATTGGGGGTACGGCACTGAGCCCAGGGCTTGTGCACGGCTGCTCTATGAGGAGGGCGCAGGCTTTCATTTACATATGCGCTGTGAAGAAGCGGATCCGTTTCGCCGTTACATAAAGGAGAACGACCCTGTTTACCAGGACAGCGCCATGGAAGCATTCTTTCACTTCTTCCCGGAGCTGCCCGGCAGCGGATATATCAATTTTGAAATGAACGCAAACGGCGCCATGCTCTCCCAGTACGGTACAGGCCGTGCAGACAGGAAGTTCCTCTCGGATCTGGGCATTCAGGCGCCAAAGTGCACTGCGCAGATTCATGCGGACTTCTGGGAGCTGTCGCTTTTTATTCCGCTTGACTTTATCTATGAAGTATACGGTCTGACCGATGAACGCCCGCAGATCACACACATCCGCTGCAATTTCTATAAGATCCGTGAGAGCGATCCCGGACAGCATTATTTAAGTTTTGCACCGATCGATGTGCCGTCTCCGGATTTTCACAGACCGGAGTTCTTCGCAGACGGCGAGATTGCCTGAGAAACCGCAAGACCCTGCTGTATCCGCAGCAGGGTCTTTATCTGTCATAATTTATGGTGATCTCGTCCGCTATCAGAAACCGTGCCCTTCTGCTGTGCGTCCGCGCTATGCAGAATCGCTAAAGTGCCTTCGTGTACGGTTGGTACAACGTTTCCTCTATTTCAAAGTCCTGCACCGATGATTCCTCAATCGTTGTTCCTGCGTAAAACACGGCAATTCCGTCCGCAACTTCGAGCGCAAGCTCCAGATCATGTGTGATTACCAGAACGCCAGTCCCATATCCGCCCCCCCCTGAAATGCTCCATCGTGTGCTTGACAGCCTATAAAATTTCCCCTGGAATCAAAAAAAGACGCTTGCGCGTCTCTGAAATTCTTCTGTCTTGGATGCTTCCCGGCTCTGCACTTTATTAAGCGGATATCCACATCTGCCCGTTGCGGAGGAAAGCAAATGCGGCAAATAAATCTGCAAAGCCTGGAAATACACCCTGCCGTTAATCGCAGTGTATAAATCCAAATCTCAAGGCTATAAACCTGAGTGTTTTCTCAATCAATCAACTCCCTATCTGATACCAGGATGTCAAACTTTCCTCGGAAGCTTCAACCTTATACATAAAAAGCAGGTTTCCTGACTTATAGATCACAGCGCCGTTCACCTTCTCATATGCTGTACATACAATGGTATCCTGAACTTTGCTCCCTAAATACAGTGGCCGGACCGCTTGGGATTCTGACCCAATTCCCTCTCAGCCTTTTACAGACTTCACTTTTCATGCCGATATGGAATTTATACATCGTAATCATAGCACAGCCTCAGGACTGCGTCAACCCTTACGGCAAGATTTTATTTCCAGCCGGGGTTGTCCGGCTGGGCCGTATATATTATTATATAGAAGAAAAACACACTCACGGAGGTGTATCTATGAGTTCTATTCTGTTTCTGGGCGACAGTATCACCGACTGCGGACACTGCTTTGACCCGCGCAGTCTTGGAAACGGCTACGTATCCATGCTCGCAGAGCTTCCCGAACTTTCCGGATTTTCGATTATAAACCGGGGTCAGGACGGCTTTACCATCCGCGATGTGCGCCGCCTGCTTCGTTCCTTTCCCATCCCCGACAGCTGCTCTCTCGTCTCTCTTCTCGCCGGCATCAACGATGCGGCGCTGTATCTGTCGGGGAATCCGCATCACCTTCCGAACGACTTTCGATGCGAATTTTCCGGAGCTCTCGCGGATATCCGAAGCCGGTACCGCGGACATCTGCTGGTGATGGAGCCCTTTCTCTTCTCCTCTCCTGCAGAACTTCTCGGATGGCTGCCCGTGATGAGGCAGATCTCAGCGCTGATTCAGGAAGCATGCGCAGCGTACGGCGCGCATTTTCTCCCTCTGATGGACACCTTCCGCCAGGCGGAAGAAGAGCGCGGCACTGCCGCGCTCTCGCCCGATGGGATTCATCTCTCCTCTGAAGGAAACCGTCATCTGGCTTCCCGATGGATTACTGCTGCTGCTCCTCTGCTCGCTCTGCCTGGCGCTTCCGGCGGGTCATAAGCCCGCCGATCCTGCCGGTCTCCTTTGCGGAAAGGCTCTTCCAGCCGTCCGCCATGACACGGTCGAGAAGCCCCAGCTCTGCTGCTATCTCATATTTTATCTTTTCCTCTTCCGTCAGTTCCTGTAAATTAATTTTTTTATTCTTTGCCATAACAAAGCCACACTCCTTTTCTTACCTCTGGAGTATGGCTCTTTTTGCCCCGTTTTATACTTTATCTCGGTATAATAATAGCCGCTACGATATATGCCAGAATACCAGAACCGCCCATGCAGCAGAACAATACCCAGGCAAGACGAATCAGGGTCGGATCAATGCCGAAATATTCACCGATTCCTCCGCATACACCGCAAATCATATAATTTGTAGATGATCTGTATAATCTCTTATCGCCCATCTGAAATCCCTCCTAATTTTCAAAGTCTATCTCTATGCTACCCGCATCCGCGTTCACAGATACCTGGCGCTCTGCGTTATCATGCGTCTCGGACAGCGAATTATCTATTCCGTCTCTCCTGCTTCCTCCACAGGAGATGCTTCCCATATCACTCGTCAGGTCAAAGTCATAGTCTTCACGCGTTCCGGCAAGCTTTGCGCTGAATGCCCCGGCATCGCAGCTCATATCAAGATACTCTGTGTTTAGATACGCAAACTCCACATTCCCCGCGTCGGCATTTCCCTCCACCTGAACGGCAGAAATTTCACCTGTTCCCGTGAAGCTGCCTCCATCCATAGACAGATCCAGGTAATCTGTCTGCAATGCATCCGCCGTAAGACTTCCCGCATCCATGGATATATCCACCGTATCAAACCGCTGTTCCTCCGGCACTGTGATATCTATTTCTCCGAATTTTCCCCAGCTTGTGTAACCGTCTGATTTCTCCAGATGCAGCTCATAGCCGTCCCACTCGGCGAGTATATAATCCTCTATACTCGCATCCGCCGTCACAGTTACTGCGCTGCCCGCCGCAGAATGCATCGTCACGCTCATGCCGTCCAGGTCAAGCGACAGTGCGCTGACATTCTCATACTGGCGTCCGCCGGCTATATTCTCTGTCTCTGACGTTTCATCTTTCCAGAAACCGATGCCCCCGACGCCGATATGCAGATCTCCGAGATGAAGAGACATATTTCCTACGCTTCTGCTGATCAGTCCTCGTCCCTGTCCGGTCGCTATTCCCAGAATTCCGCCGGTAAACACCAGTACAATTCCGGCTGCGCCCATAAGTGCTGCGATCAGCAATACGAACTTCTTTCTCATCTTTGCATTCCCCCCTGTATTCTGTGGAATATCCGGGATACCATATTCCGCGCCCAGCGGACAACTCCCGGAATCAACCGCAAAGCCCAGCTAAAAAGCACCAGACATACCATTCCAAGCCCAGTGGAGAGAAAGCCAAGACCCATTGTCATAATTCCAACTGCGGGAGCTCCAAAGCAGGTAAAGATTCCTTTCCCAATACCTATAATTCCTCCCACAAAAAGTTCGATTCCTGCTCCCAGGATGCTGAACACCAGGCTGATCAGTCCGCCAAGTATCCCGAAGAATGCTCCGATAATGCCGCCCCCGGCGCCCAGAAGCAGAGGGGATGCAAATACAAGCAGGATAATCAGGAGCGTCCAGCCCGCAGCGCCTCTGCGCCGTCTCGGATAGGTCTCCCCTCCGCCGAAGGAATCCGCATTCCACTTCTGCTCCTGTGCAGTACTGCTTCCGCTCTCCCGGCCCGCGCTCTGATCCCCGTCACTTCGGCCGTCAAACTCCGCTCTCTGCCAGGCACCGCGGCTCTCCGTGTTTCTGCGGTACGTCCTGCTGTGCTGTCTTCTCTCACTTCCGTCTTCTCTCCCGCGCGCCGCCGGAGTCTGTATCGGCTCTTCTGTGTCTGTCTCCCGGTATCCGTACTCAGTGAATTCACCGTGCTCCTGTCCCTTCTCCAGGTTCGTCTTGATAATCGACGCCACCTTTTGCGGGCTTCCCAGCTTGCGGATAATCTCCTCTTCATTCTCCGCTCCTGCGTCATCGAAGTAGTCATTATAATATGCGAGCGCATCCAGACGCTCATACTCCGGTATGTCACTCAGCAGACTCTCAAGCTGCTCCATAAATTCCGTGCGGTTCATGATTCACTCCTCCCCTCAAATAACTGCGTGATCTTTGAGGAATAGCTCTTCCACTCAGCCTCATAAAGCTGAAGCTGAACTGTACCTTTCTCTGTCAGTTTATAATATCTCCGGTTTCTTCCGGCAAATGCCATATCATATACGTCCAGGCATTCATCCTTCTGCAGACGCCGCAGAACCGGATACAGCGTCGACTCCGACACATCAATAACTTGCCGGACATCCTGCGTGATCTTATATCCGTAGGTTCCCTGCCGCTCCTTCGACACAACCGCAAGCACGATCGCATCGAGCAGAGCCGCTCCGGTATTAAATACCATAAGATATTCCTCCTCTCTATTGCCCGCCGCATAATATTATTTGCTGTTGTATATTATATACCATATAATATTATAGATTGCAATAGTCTTCAGAATATCTTAAGAAAAACTGCCGGTATTCTTTCAAATTGAATACCGGCAGTTTCCCCGCAATCCCTTATTCGCAGATCTCAATTATATAGGAGGTATCGAACACCTCTCCTGCGTCCAGATGGTTTGTATATTCTCTCTGCTCAAGTGTTCCGTCAAAGCCCACAGCGTCGCATCTTCCCCACCACGGCTCAATGCAGACAAACGGAGCCTCACAGCAGTCCGGCGACCAGACACCGAAGAGCGGCGCATTAAAGTGCACCTTCACATACGGTCTGCGGTCCGCCCCGGCAAGCCAGACACAGTTCGTCTGAGCGTGTTCAACAATCAGAGCATCTCTGGCGAACTGATCCTTCTCCAGTTTATGAAGCCTGTTCTCCAGAGAGAGCGGATACAGCTTCGCCGCCTCAAGGTGCAGGTCGGGGTCGATGAGCTGATAGTTAATCTCATCCGCTGCAAAGCCGAGATAGCAGTCCGTCTGCTTTTCCTCACCGTTCAGCGGGCACATAAATGCCGGATGCGCTCCGATTGAGAAGTACAGCTCCTTCGTATCAGTATTCTTTACCCTCCACATTACAATTACGCTGCTGTCCTGCAGGCGGTATCCGATCTCAAGGCAAAACGAAAACGGATAATTTGCGCGTGTCTCCTCCGAGTCAGTGAGCGCAAACCAGATCTCCTGATCCTGCTGGGATAGCAGTGCAAATTCCTGATGACGCGCAAAGCCGTGCTGCTTCATTTCATACCGCTCTCCCGCATAAGTATAGGCGCCGTCCTTCAGTCCGCCCACAATCGGAAAGAGTACCGGCGAGCTCCAGCCCCAGTATTTCTTATCCGCGCACCACAGATACTCTGTGTTCGTATCCTTTCTGCAGATTGAAGTCATCTCCGCTCCCTGGCTGCGGATCTCCACGCGCAGCTTTTCATTTTCCAATACATACTTCTGCATAAACTTATCCAATCCTTTCTATAATATAACTTCTTCTCCCAGTGACACAGAATAAATGATCTTCTCCTTTACCTTCCTGCCCGTGATGCGCTCCAGCGCTTCCGCGTAGCAGTCGAGCTGAATTCGATAGCGCTCTGTCAGCTCCGAAGCGGTCTTTACATGATCCGTCTTGTAGTCCACCAGCACCAGCCCGTCATCTTCTGAAAACCAGGCGTCGATAATTCCCTGGACGAGAATCTCCTCCTGACCGTCCCACGCGGGATTTTGCTCTGCTGCCGGAACTGAAATTACAAACGGCTGCTCACGGCTGAGTGTGCCGCAGCGCTGCGCCTGTGCCATTCGGCGCCCCAGCTCAGATTCCAGAAATTTCTGAAAATCCCTGCGGTATACGCTGTTATATTCCTCCGGGAGCAGATACCCGCTCTCCTTCATCCGCATAATCTGGCGGTCTGCGCTGTCCGCTGTGAGCGGCTCTCTGTAATCAAGATGTTCGAATACTTTGTGATAAACCGTACCGCGGCGCGCGCCCTGCAGCTTCTCCTGGATATCTCCCCGGATGAAGCGCGGAATCCGCTCTTCTTCCCCGGGATAGAGCTCCGCCGCCGGCTCCGCATCCGGCTCAGGCGCCTGCTCTCGCTTTAGCTCGGACACACTCATAACCGCCGGTATCTCACTCAGGCCGGCATAGGGATACTGGTAGCTGTACCTTTCTGTGATCTCTTTGCGCACTGCGGCGTCACAGACACATTTGGCATCCCAGTGTTCCAGCTCCCGCCGGATCTCCGACTGCTCCCAGCGAAGAATAACCTCCTCCTGCACGAGCTCCTCCGCCGTTATCCTGCGGATTATAAATTCCGCCTGGTTCTCCACCGGGATCTCCTCGCGGCGCACGTCAATTCCGAACGCATCGTAAAGTTCCTGAAAGGACGGGTGGCGCGCCAGCGCGGCGAGAATCCAGTCCCAGCAGTTCTTCGCATGCTCCAGTGTTTTGCACGAAAGCCCTGTCTCCTTCCTTTGCGCAATTACAGCGCACGATGAGACGATCTTCCTGAGATCTCCGACCGTGCCCGTGAGAATCAGACGCTCCTTCGCCCTTGTCAGCGCTACATAGAGGATACGAAGCTCTTCGCTTAAGCTTTCAAGCGCAAGCTCCCGCTTCATCACCTGTTTTAAAAGCACCGGGCGGCGCGTTCTCATTTCCGGATCAATGGCGTCGGAGCCGATGCCCATCTGGGAATGCAGAATCAGAGACGCGCGGCTGTCCTGCATATTGAAGCCCTTTCCCATGCCGCTTACAAAGACAATCGGAAATTCGAGCCCCTTACTCTTGTGAATACTCATAATCCGCACCGTATCCGCCTGCTCTCCGGTGACACTGACCTCTCCAAAGTCTACCTCATACCTGCGCAGCTTCTCTATATAGCGGATAAAGTTAAACAGACCGCGGTAGCTTGTCGCCTCAAATTCGATTGCCTTCTCCACAAGCATCTCGAGATTCGCCTGCCGCTGCTCACCTCCCGGCATCGCCGCTGCGAAGTTTCCGTACCCCGTCTCTTTTAATATCATCATCAGCAGTTCGTGAATCGGCGTGTGGCTTACAAGCGAACGCATCCTGCCAAGCAGACGCAGAAAAGCAGCGATCTTCCCCGCCGTTTTCTCATCCTGTCCTTCAGACGCGTACCTTACACATGCCTCGTACAGATTTCCTTCCGGAAACTGAGCGCGGATAAGCGCCATCTCCTCCGCCGTGCAGCCGCAGATCGGAGAGTGCAGCACTGCCGCAAGCGGGATGTCCTGGCGCGGATTATCACAGATCTGCAGGTAATTTAAGACTGTCTGCACCTCAAGTGCAGAAAAATACCCGGTGCGCGAGGTGCTGTACGCCGGGACGCCCTGCGCATTCAGCACGCGCACAAAGCTGTCAGCCCATCCCGCAGCAGCACGCAGCAGTACCACGCAGTCGCGGTAAGCTGCAGGACGGTATTCTCCTGTCTTCTTATCGAGCACTTTCTCTTTTCCCACAAGCTCCCGGATTCTTCCTGCAACCGCACGCGCCTCGATCTCCTGCAGGGACTCCTGCTCCTTCAGATCCCCGAGTGCCGGCGTATCCTTCTCCAGAAGCAGCAGCTCCGTCGGTGTATCCTCCACCGCATCCGGATAGTCTGCCCCCGGGTAGAGCGCCGCCGCATCATCGTACGCAATCTTTCCAAGCTCCGGCGTCATGATCTGCCGGAAAATATAATTCGCCCCGCTCAGTACCTGCGCACGGCTGCGGAAATTCCTGTGCAGGTCAATGCGCTGCGTCCTGGAATCCGACGTACTGTAAGAATTATATTTCTCCAGAAAAAGCTCCGGCCTTGCCAGGCGGAAGCGGTAGATGCTCTGCTTGACATCACCCACCATGAAAACATTATACCTGCCGTCCGAAATTCCCGAGACACTTGTAAGCAGCATCTCCTGAACATAGTTGCTGTCCTGGTACTCGTCAATCATGATCTCCGCAAAGCCAGCGGCGAGCTCCTCTGCCGCCTCCGTGCGTACGATGCTGCCGTCCTCCTGTTTTCGAACGAGAATCTCCAGCGCAAAGTGCTCCAGATCCGCGAAGTCCAGCAGATTCTTTTCCCTCTTCTTCGCCGAGTACGCATCCATAAACCGCTCCGCAAGCAGCGTAAGCTGACGCACAGGGGCGCGGCACGCTTCGAGCTGTTCACAGATCTCTTCCATAGAATACTGATAATACTGCTCCTTTAAATCCTTCACCAGCTCCTTAACACTGTCGCGCATCGCCTTTACCTGCTCACGCTTCCGGTCAGATACGGCTTTATCCTTCTTTGCGGAAATCCTCTGAAATTTCACCTGACGATACAGCTGGCATGCGCTGTCGTAATCGTGCTCCGCGAGCAGCTCATCCAGTATGCTCAGATCATCCTCGAGCATTGGGAGATGCATGTACGGTCCTTCTTCAGACGAGGCAACGCCGATTGCCTCCTGCAGAGTCTCCCGCGCTACCTGAAGCGTACGCTCGGAATACTCCCACATTTTCTTCATCCACGCGCTCTCTCCCACGCTTTTTGCGTCCGTGTCCCCGTAAACGCTGCGGCATTCGGCCAGCCAGTCCTTGGGGAAGGGATAGCTCATGGAAAATTCATACAGACTTAAAATCAGATCCTCCAGCTTCTCATCTGACTTTCCCGATGCATAACACTCCACAAAGCGCAGGAACTCCGGATCCTCCTGTTCATACGATTCCT
>CALWSC010000078.1 GCA_944384105.1 uncultured Lachnospiraceae bacterium
GATATCCTCCTCCTCAATGGACTTCTGGTGTTCAATCACCTTCGAGGAGATTACCTGTATGGAGGATGCGATCATCTTATCCGTCACCGTACGCATGACGATCTCTCCGGACGGCTGTTCAACCTTCTCCGCCTTATCCATCACACGGTAGCGGACAGTGGCAAACTGCGGCCGCGAATCAGAGATCAGAATCTGTGCCATGATATTTCCTCCAAATGCCGGGCGGATCTGAATCATATCCGTATTCTCACGGATGTCCAGCGTCGTACAGTCCGCGGTGAGTCCTGTGTGGAATCTTGTCGCAAGTCTCGGCGCCAGGCTGCGTCCCAGCGCTGTGGCACCGATGAGAACCGAAGACGGCTTCATCTGCGCAATGCAGTCCGCCACAGCATCGGTATAATTATCCGCACGGAAATGTTCAAATTCCGGGTGCTCATATACAAAAACTTTATTTACTCCGTAATCCAGCAGCTTCCGGGCATTTTCCGCAGTTCCCTCTCCGCCCACGATCACGCAGTTGACCTCAAAGGAAACCTTCTGCGCCATCTTCTTTGCCTCCCCGATCAGTTCCAGGGCGACAGGGTGAACAGAGCCTCTCTCCTGCTCCGCATAGATCAGAAAGCCGTTCCAGTCCTTTTTGTCCTGCGAGCGCGCCTTCTGCTCAAAATGAATTGCCCTCTGCGGACAGACCTTTACACAGACGCCGCACATCCGGCATTTGTCGCTCACCGTGATGCCTGTCTCCTCCATGGTCAGCGCGCCGAACGGGCACTTCTGGATACACCGGTTGCAGAGGGTACAGCGCTGTGCGTCAAATCTCAGTAATTCCATGATTTTCCTCCTAAATAATCTTCTTCTCCGTCAGCCTGTCAAACAGCTGCTGTGCCTTCTCGCGAGCACTTCCCTCCAGATATACCTGGCGCGCCATCGTCTCCGGCGGGAACATGCGTTCCACCGATGTCGGTGAACCGATGGAACCGTACCTGGTAAAATCCTGCGCCGGCAGGTCTGAAAGATGCAGAAAACGCACCGGACGCTCTCTCGTCTCCCGCATCAGCCGATAGGACGGCAGGCGCGGGACAAAAATATCTTTATCCACCGTGATCAGGCACGGGTACTTCATCTGGGAAACCTGCGTCACAGCTCCGAGCTCCTGCTTTACCTGGATGGATTCCTGATCCGCATATTCGATGCCGTTCACCCATGCACAGTGCGGGATGTGCAGGTGCTCTGCCAGCGCCGGTCCGATCTGGGCCGTATCGCCATCCGTCGTCTGCTTTCCGCAAATGATCAGATCCGCGCCTCCTATCTTCCGGATCCCCTGCGAGAGCGTGTAGGATGTAGCCAGCACATCAGATCCCGCGAACTTCCTGTCGGAAAGGATCACCGCATCATCCGCTCCCATCGCATAGGCATCCTTCATCATCGTCTCCGCCTGATCCGGTCCCATCGTCAGCACCGTCACGCTTGCCTGCAGCCGTTCTTTCAGCCGCAGCGCCGTCTCCAGGGCAAACAAATCATAGGGATTCGTCCTGGATTGCGTCCCAAGACGCTTCATAGAACCGGTCTCCGGATCGATCTCCACCTGCGTGGTTGCCGGAACCTGCTTCATACATACAATAATTTTCATAACAGCCTGTTCTTCCTCCGTTTGTCCATATTTGCTTCTTTGCTTTTAAGCGCTATAGCGCAACGCTTTAAATCGTTAAATCGTTATGCGTGTAATTATATCACTCTTTCCGGGGAATGTCGACTGTTTTTTTGATAAATCTTGTCGCCCGCAATCCTGCGGATCTACGGAATACTTACCCGGCCCTGAGGTTCAGGGAATGGATGCATCAGGTCCGCGTGCTCATAATCCGTAATTCCCGCCCCGCTGTTCGGTTTTACAAGGGAATAGGCTGCGTCTGCGGCAAATACCACCAGCAGTACAGCACAGATGACTGCGGCAGCCCGTTTTGGAATTCTGCGGAAAAGCTCGTCAAAGAGCGGTGCCAGTATGTAAATGAAGGCGCAGCTTCCAAGCCCAAACACAAGAAGCCCTTCCGCGCAGATTCTCCCGTGCAGGTTCAGGAAGTAACCGGAGTAGTTCCACCAGTACATCTTCTGAGTTGTCCACAGGAACCAGCCCACGAAGTATTCGACTGCACCGCAGACCACAATCGCGAGCAGGAACGTCAGCCAGGGCTTTTTAGCGAAACGTTTTAAAAGCACAAGCACCAGGACGCCACCTGTTCCGTATATCGGAAGCCATGGTCCATGGAAGAAGCCCCGGTTTACGAAGACGCCGTCGCCGAACAGATGCAGCGACACCTCCCAGAGCCATCCGATAAAGGAAAACGTAAAGAACATCAGCACAAGAGATGTCCACGAATACTTTCTGTCATAGTGAATCCGGAGCCACCGCTTCACTTCCGGATTATACAGAGGATAGCTCTCCACAGGATATTCCATCGCTCCGTTCCCGGGACAGAGATTCGCGTCAATCATATACCCTGCCATTTCCGAGCTGCGAGCCAGCGCGTCAGCTCTCAATGCCAGATACAGCTTCCCGTAAGCGACCTCCATATACGGCAGAATGAAGAAATATCTGAGAATCCCCAGTGTAAAGAGATTCAGAAGATACCACCCGATAAATGACAGATCGAGCAGAAAAGCGCGGAATTTATTTCCCTTCATCATCCTCTTCGACAGCCGGAACACCTCTCTGTGGTCGATATCCGGATTCTCCGCTGTCAGATAAGGCACCATCTGGTACGAATACCGCTTAATGAATCCCCCGATAATCGTGAGATCCCACAGCATCAAAAACAGCGATTTCTTGAACATAATCAGCGAGACATTTCTCCAGCGCTTTACTCTCCACGGAAAAAGAATCCGTTCAAACCGTGTCCCCTGGTAGGAGCACGCTTCCAGGATAAAACGGCACCTCCCGACCTGCATGACGTTAGCTATAAAAATAAGAAACAAAAGCAGCAGAAAAACTCCGAAGAGAATCACAACACCCTGCCCGAAGTGATTTTTAAACACCATATCATTTAATGCGTTCAGAAATCCATACAGCGCTGATTTATCCGCTGTCATCCTGTTGTAAAACTGTGCCAGCACGCCTTTCTTCGGCGTGTAGCGTTCTCCCAGATACGCAAGCAGCCGGTTGTCCCCCTGCATGCCCGCCTCGCGAATGCTGTCATACCATTCATTTACAATATCTGCATTTGTGGGCGTCTCAAAGTGTCCTCCTATAAAATACACTGCCGCGTTATCGATGTGAGTGCTAATCCTCAACCCGCTTGTCAGGAACAAAAGCAGCAGTGTAACTGCCAGTATTCTCCAGTAATTGCCGCGCAGCACAGCCCGGCTTTCTCTTTTTATCTTTGCCCGATTCCACATAATCTTCTCCTTACGGTTTTATAATATCCGCCTCCACCAAAATATCCTGTTCTTTAATCAGAGTATTTCCCCTCGGGATAATCGTCTGATTTTTTCTCTGGATCATAATAATCAGGCTGCCGGACGGAAGATTCAGCTCCTGTATGTGTTTTCCATTCCACTTGTGATTTCGGTCGATCGGGATTTCACGCAGTTCCAGTGTGTCACTGCCCTCAAATTCTCTCGCTGCGAGCACCAGCGTATCTCCCTCGCAGACTCTCGTCTCCCCGTGGGGAACCAGTGTCTTCTCTCCTCTTAAAATCATGACTACCAGCAAATCCTTCAGAGAAAGAATTTCTCTGAGACGCTTTCCCTTCCACGGATGCGTATTACCAATCGTAATTTTAACAAAATTAATGTCGCTCTCCTCCTGATAGTCCGTAAAGGTCTTGCGCACATCAGACGTCTCATCGATCATACCCAGCTTTTGGGATATCCACGGAAGCAGTGTCCCCTGAAATGAAATGGAAAACAGAACAATACAAAATACCAGATTGAAAAGATCATACTGCAGCACCGCTCCCTGAAGCACAGCCATAATTGCAAAAACGATGGACGCGGCTCCCCGAAGACCTGCCCAGGAGACAACGCCGATCTGCTCCTTCCTGGCGCGGAAACATCCCAGCAGCACAGTGCTTACTAAGGGTCTTGCAATAAAAGTCAGGAAAAGCATCAGAAGAAAAGCCGGTCCTGCCACCGCAGGCAGCTCCATAGGAGTTACAAGAAGTCCCAGAAGGAAGAATATGAGAACCTGTGCGACATCTGTGAGTACATCAAAAAAGTGTACCAGATATCGCTTCTGCGGAAGAATGGAATTTCCCATAAAGATACCGCACAGGTAAACGCTCAGGTATCCGTTTCCTCCGATTGCGGATGGCAGGGCATACGCAAGCACTGCAATGGAAAAGGCAAGTACTGTCCTCTCATGCTCTCCTGTAAAAATGGAGGAATTCAGAATGAGCACCGCCAGCTTCCCGATCAGCAGTCCGCAGACAACACCGAAGCCGATCTGTTTTACGAACATCAGCGGAATGGATATCTCCTGTCCTGAGATCAATGTCAGCAGGATGGATGTCATCATATAGGACACCGGATCGTTGGAGCCGGATTCTACTTCCAGCAGGGAGTCTGTATGGTACTTCAACGACAGCTTCTTAGATCTCAGAATATTGAACACTGAGGCGGCGTCTGTGGATGAGATAACTGAACCGATCAGAAGACTCTCCATCCAGGAGCAGCCCAGCACAAAATATCCAAACGCTCCTACCAGAAAGGCAGTGAACACTACTCCCAGCGTGGACATCACGCTCGCCTGCACGAGTACAGGACGCGCAGATGACAGATTTGTTCCGAAGCCTCCGTAAAACATAATGAAAATAAGGCTCACAGAACAGATCGCGTCCGAAATCCTGTAGTCATTAAACGTAATTCCCAGAATCCCGTTCTCACCCAGCAGCATGCCCAGAGCAATAAAAATCAGGAGGGATGGGAGGGTGATCTTTCGCAGCAGGCGGCTGAATAAAATACAGCTCAGGATCACGGCTCCAATCAGTAACAGATATAAATTCATTCAAATACTCCTTCCATCCTTCTCTCTTCAGGTTACGCTTCGCCCAGAAGAATCCGGGCGATCTCTTTCATGTCCATTTCCGGCAGCACATAGTCAGCCGCGGGCAGCTCCTCCTTGGGCGAGATATTCGAGCGGACATAAAGGGTGGATAACCCTGCGTTCCTAGCCCCGAGGATATCGCAGATACCGTCGTTTCCGATCATAATAGCACGCTCTTTCTCCACCCCGCACTCTGTAATCAGCTTTTTAAAAAAGCTCAGATCCGGCTTTTTGCAGCCGCAGTCGGAGGAGATGTATATTTTGTCAAAATATTTCGCAATGCCGAGCGCATTCATCTCATACGCTGTGAAAATCCTCTGTGCATTGGAGAGCAGATAGATTCTCTTCCCGCTTTCTCTTAACCGCATCAGCATCTCCTTTGTCCCATCGTACAGTCGTATAAACTCTGTAGACAGCGCACGGAAAAACTGACCCGCATGGGTAGCGAGCGTCTGATCCGCAGCCACTCCTTTCTCCTCAAACAGCCGCAGGAATACCTTCTCGATCTGAATCTCCGGAAATGATTCATGAGAATCGTTCCGCAGGCGCTTCTCCCCTCCCGAGAGCAGATCTACGATCCGCCGGTAAGCGCTCATCAGCTCCTCCGGCTCATACTGCGCCCCATAATATCCGTAAAACAGCGCAAGCTTCTCCCAGACACAGCGATCTTCTTCGTCTGTGTGAATATCCACGAGCGTGCCGTACAGATCAAAAATACATACGTCATACATGTGAAACTGTCTCCTTATTTTAAAAATGTCTTGTAATCCTCATAATTCTTCTCCAGCAGCAGCGGTGTGTTCAGCCCATAAGGACATTTCTTCATGCAGTTTCCGCAGTGCAGGCATCCCTCGATCTTCTTCATCTTTGCCTGCCACTCTTCAGACAGCCATCCCTCCTGCGGCGCGCGGCGCAGCATCAGACTCATGCGGGCGCAGTTATTGATCTCTATGCCCGCCGGACACGGCATACAATATCCGCAGCCGCGGCAGAAATCTCCGGAGAGCTGTTCTCTGTCTTTTTCCATCATAAGCTTCATTTCACCCGTCATTTTCGGAGGACATGTCTGGTATGAGAGGAATTCATCGAGCTCGTTCTCCCTTTGGATTCCCCAGATCGGGGCGACATGTGAAAACTGCGGCTGAGCCATGTAAGCGTAGGCGCACGCGGAGTTGTGAATCAGACCGCCCGCAAGCCCCGTCATCGCGATAAATCCCATGCCTGCACTGGGCGTCAGCTCCACAAGCTCCAGATCCGCAGGAGCTGCCAGATAAGAGAATGGGAACTGCAGCGTTTCATACAGCCCAGACTCAATCGCCTCTTTTGCGACAGCAATGCGGTGGTTCGTAATACCAATGTGGCGGATTTTGCCCTGTTCCTTTGCCTTTAACGCCGCGTCATACAGCCCGGACTCATCCCCAGGCTTGGGACAGAATGCCGGATTATGGAACTGGTAAATATCTATGTAATCTGTTTTCAGCGTCCGCAGGCTCTCCTCGAGATCCTTCCAGAAATCGTCCGCTGTCTGTGCCTGCGTCTTTGTGCTGATAATCAGCCGGTTACGGGTATAGGAAAATGCTGCTCCGATCTTCTCCTCGCTGTCTGAGTATGCCCTTGCTGTATCATAATAATTAATGCCGTTATAAAATGCCTTCTGCAGCAGATAGACCGCCTCTGCCTTGGAAATGCGCTGAATCGGAAGCGCTCCAAAGCCGTTTTTGCTCACTTTAATCCCTGTCTTTCCCAAAACTACATATTCCATATCTCCTCATAACTCCTTTCCTGTATAAACCACCAGCTCCGGATCTGCCCCAGACAGTTCTGTCCAGAGGATATCGCGGTAATCCAAAAGCTCTTTATCATCCTGCCTGCACGCCCCGCCCTGCTGCTTTTGCTCCAAAAGCACACGATTTACAAATGCGCTCCTCGTCTGCGCAGAAAAATCCGGCGCCGTTTCAATACCCGCCACCTGCCCTTCCTGAATCAGAAACAGCCGGTATCCTCCCTGCGCCGGTACGCCGTAGATCAGCGTTTCACCCATCCAGCTCTGATACCGCGCAAGCTGCTTAGACACCTGCCGTAAGTTCTCCGTCAAATCCCGGTATTTGAGCGCACGCTCATACTGCTCCCGCTCAACCGCCTCGCTCATCAGAAGTCTCAGCGCACTGCAGAAAAGCGCTGTCTCTTTCCCGGACGAAAATATCGCCTCCAGCGCTCTGCGGTTCTCGGCAAAACTCTCCTTTGACAATTCTGCGGGAAAAATATGATACTCAAACGCATAGCCGTTCTCTGACCGGACGATCGGATACAGATTTCGCAGCGCGTCCATCGTCTCCTCCAGCCTCCTCTTTCTGCGGAACGGCCCAAAAGAGAGCTCCTCCCTCCCGGCCGTAATCTTCAGCGGCTTTCTCCTTGCATCCGTTTCCAATGTCAGATAGACATAACTTCTGTCGTGCTTCATCATGGTATTGTAATACGGCAGAATCCGCTTGATCTTCTCACACTCCAGAAGCATCGCCTCCAGGTGCGTAGCTGTCACTGTAATCCGTATATCCCGGATGCGCGGAACCATCCGCTTGGCTTTCTCCCATGCGGGGTTCGGCGCAAAATAAGAATGCACCCGCCTGCGCAGGCACTTGCTCTTGCCGACATACAGAACCTCCCCCTGTTCTCCCAGAAACTCATAGACGCCGGGCGCTTCGGGAAGTCTCTCCAGAATTTCCCCGATATGATCACTTATCTTTTGCATGGTTTTTCCCTCTTGTGGTTTTCTGGTTTTTATTATATCTTATTATTTTTGCATTGTACAGCAAAAAAGCGGCATTTGCCTGCCGCTTTTTGTCCTCTCCTCTATTCTTTTTTTCCCTCTTGGGCCTCTTCCACGCTCTCTTCGTCATCTGCGCTGTGCGTCAGCATCAGGTATTCCTCGCGGATCCGCTCACGCGCTGCCTGGTGAAACTGGCGCAGACGATCCTCGAAATAGGCGTTGATCTCGGCGCCCACGAGCAGAATCATCATACAGAAGTACATCCACAGCATGACCAGAACGATTGTCGCAAGGCTTCCGTACATATTGGAAAATCCGGGAAAGTAATCGAGATACAGAGAAAATCCAAACGAGAACAGCGCCCATGCCACCGAGGAGATCATTGCCCCGGGAAACTGGCTCTTAAATGATGCGCGCCGATTCGGCAGGAACTTGTAGATCAGTAAAAAGACGCCGGCGAGAACGGCAAGCGTGATTGCCGTCCTCATGCTGATAATCATTGCCGTCAGCCTCGCTATAACCGGAATGTGTTCCTCGAGCGCCTTCTGGATACTGTTTCCGAATACGAGCAGCACCATGGTCAGTATAATGGACAAGAGCACCAGCAGCGTATAAAATACGGAGCGCAGCCTTGTGATCACATAATTTCTCGTCTCATGAATCCCGTAAATAATATTGAGCCCGCGGTTTAATGCCTGCAGTCCCTTTCCGGCAGACCACAGCGCCGTAACCGCTGAAATCGGCAGCACTGCCAGAGAGCGCGTATAGACCTCGTTGATAATTCCCCGCACCAGTCCCTGAAATTCCCCTGGTATAATCCGAAGCACCGCGTAGGAGACTGCCTCCTTCGTGATCGGCGTATATCGCACCAGCGTCATCAGAAGAAGCAGAAAAGGAATCACGGACAGCAAAATAAAATATGCGCTCTGTGCCGCATAAGCGCTGACATTATCTCTGGAAATTCTTTTCAAAAATCCCGTAACTGTCTTGTATAACTCCCTCATAGCTTCCTCTCTCTCCGTGTATTTTGCGCTTCTCAAAGCTTCGACATATCGTCGATCGATATATCCTGATAAAAAAAATTCAGGATCTCCTTCCAGTTCTTTCCTTCTTTAGCCATCTGATTTGCCCCGTTCTGGCTCATTCCCACGCCGTGTCCGTATCCGCCGCCCTGAAAGAGATATCCGCTTACAGCACCGTTTTCCTCAACCGGACTGCAGATAAAATACGCGCTGGGAAGCAGATTCATGGAGTCCACCTCAGAGCCGTCGCTTCTCGTTATCGGATAGCCCTTTGCCGAGAGCGTTTCCCGGATTGTGTACTCATTTTCCAGAACTGTCTTGCCGGCTGTACCGGTAACTTCAAGCTGGGCAACAGCGCCTCCCTCTCCGCGCTTTAATACCTGGATTCCCGTTATCTCACCGATTCCGTACGAGGAGAACCGCCCGTTCAGGTAATCAAGCGGCAGCGTCACCCTCCAGCGGTACCACGGCTCCTGACTGTCATACGTCTTGCTGTCGCTGCTCGTGATAAATGACGCAAAGACCTCCTCGCTCTCCAGCGACTTCTGTTCTTCGCTGTCCAGATAGACACTCTTTAAGTAGCTTTCCGTCTGTTCTTTGTTCCATACGTCATCCGTACTCGTATGCCCGCAGGAGGTCGAAAAAAAATAGGCGCTGATCAGCTCCCCACCGCTTGTAATCACCTGCCCCTTTGTTGCAAGCACTGCAAAATCCGAATTCTGCTGCACGTCCAGATTATGGTACACCTGATAGGAGACGCTGTCGTCCACATCTGCGTGGTATGCTTCCATGCCTCCTCCCGCCATCTGCCGGCAGGCGTATGTCCTGGCGCAGACTGCCTGCGCCTTGAGCGCCTCCATTTCATAGGAGGCCGGCATCTCACTCGGAACCACATACCGCAGATATTCCTCCAGAGGCAGCTCATTGACAAGCAGCAGCCCCTCCTCTTCCCTGTAAATGGTCAGGGTGCCGGGATACGACGGTGTTCCGCAGTCACGGGTGATCGAGCTTACTGTGACCATCCCGCCGTCTTCCGGATAAAACGACGCCGATTCTCCAATCTGCAGATCCTCCGGTGTAAGCACCGCCTCGCTGCCGGCCGCAAGCGCTGCCTCCTGTCCTGCACGGTACCAGTTCTGGTCGCAGGAAAGTGTCACGGAGTCATGGTAGTAGCCAGAGTAACCGGAGGTCATCAGCAGGACGCGGATTCTCTCCTCGTGTGTACCGTCCTCACTTTCAGGCTGTGCCGCAGCCGTGACTTCCGGCGTGGGTGTTTCCTTAGCTTCCTCATCCTTTCCGGACGCGCTCTCCTGAGTCTCCTCCGTCTGTGCCTTCTGCGCCGCTGCAGGCACACTCTCCTGCCTGTCCAGCAGATATTTTACGCCGAACAATGCCAGAAACAGCAGTACCATCAGCAGCGCCTGCTGCAGTAATTCTACTTTCTGTTTTCTGTTCATACGTATAATATATGCACTGCAGGGACACTCTATGCGCTGCCTCAGATTCCGAACGCGTAAACCGTTTTCGTCTCATACGTCTCCCCGGCTTTTATGACCGGTGAGGCGAACTTCTTCTCATTTGCAGAGTTCGGGAAGTACTGAGTCTCAAGGCAGAAACCAGCCCGCTTCTCATAGATACTGTCTCCCTTTCCGTGCTCATGCTCCACAGAATTGGCCGTATAGAACTGTACGCCCGGACAGTCCGTGTACGCATACATCACAATACCGCTCTTCTCTCCTCTTGCCTCAGCAAACGGCTTGTCAAATCCCGGTGTATCCAGCACATAATTGTGATCATATCCGCCGGTCAGAAGAAGCTGCTCTTCCTCCGACGCGATATCCCTGCCGATCTCCTTCTCCGTTCGGAAATCCATTGCCGTTCCCTCTACACAGCGAATCTCGCCGGTCGGAATAGAATCTGCGCGGACAGGCGTAAAATGCGAAGCTCTCAGGCACAGCACATGTCCCAGCACGTCCCCGCTGTCATGACCGTTCAGATTAAAATAGGAATGGTTCGTCATATTGACCACTGTATCCCGGTCGCACACGCCGTGATAGAGAATCTGCAGCTCATTCTCATCTGTCAGTACATAGGTCACAGAGATATCGAAATTTCCCGGAAATCCCTGCTCTCCGTCCGGACTTCTGCGAAAGAACTTCACATGATGCGAGTCCGACTCCAGAACCTCCCAAAACATAAAGTCATAGCGGTCGGGACCGCTGTGCAGGTTATTCTCCCCTTCATTCTTCCCAAGGCGGTACACTGTACCGTTCAGTGTAAACTGCGCGCCCTCTGTGCGGTTGCCGCAGCGTCCGATCGTTGCGCCGAAGCAGCTTCTCCCTCTCTGGTATTCCTCTGCAGTGTCGTAGCCCAACACCACATCTCTGAGCTTTCCGTCTGCATCCGGCACCAGCAGCGATACCAGCACAGCCCCATAGCTGCTCACAGCCGCGCGCATCCCATTCTTATTCTCCAGCTCATATAATACCGCCTGCTTCTTTACCTCGACAGTTCCAAAATCCTTCTGCATCTTTTCCTCCTTCTGCCTGGGTAATCCATAGATTATGCCGCCTGTTCGGCGGCGGGCTTTATAGTAAAAAAAGAGTCCGCTTCCGGACTCTTATATTCCTTTTTTAACTCCCAGAATGCCGTTTCCCACCTTTTGACTCCTAGCTGATGCTAGGTGGGCAACCGCAGTCACACTTCTGCCTTCCGCTGCGCAATGACGGCCTGACATCCATGAGACAATGTAGGAATCCCGTTTAAAGTAATGTAGGTTCAAAAATTAGTGGGAGCCTCGAACATCCCAGGAAGTTATTTTCTATGGTTTTATTATACTCTAGTATACGCGATTTGACAAGAATAAATTCTATTCCAGTCCCAGAATGTTTTTTACCGCATTCTTCATCCCGGATACATCTACAACCGTGTTGTGGCGTACCGCTGCAGTGCGGATCTCCTCGATGGCGTTCGGTATCTTCACATTCGCAATGCGGGCAAGTTCATCAATCTGTGCAAAATCGTCAAGTGCATCGTACTTCTCATCAATCGCATGCAGCACACTTCTGGCAAATTTAAACGGACTTGCAGTGGATGCAATAACAGTCTTTGTATCATCCTGAGTCTCTGCGCGATACTTGCCGTATACGGCAGACGCAACTGCAGTGTGTGTATCGATCACATACCCTGTCTCCTCATAAAGTCTGCGGATTGCCTGCGCTGTCTGCTCCTCGTCGGCATAATTGCCGTAGAAGTCCGCCAGCTTCTCCTTCATATCTTCGGAAATCTCATATCTGCCAGTGTCGGACAGCTGCTCCATCAGGCTGCGGTCTTTGTCTGCATCGTCACCCGCCAGACGGTAGATCAGGCGCTCCAGATTGCTGGAAATCAGAATATCCATGGACGGTGATGTGGTCAGGATGAATTCGCGGTTTCTGTCATAAACGCCGGTGCGGAAAAAGTCGAACAGCACACGGTTCTCATTAGACGCGCAGATCAGCTTTGCGATCGGAAGTCCCATCAGCTTCGCATAATACGCTGCAAGGATATTCCCAAAATTTCCGGTAGGAACCACTACGTTCATCGGTTCCCCGTCCTTCAGCTCGCCGTTTCTTACAAGACCTGCATATGCATACACATAATATACAATCTGCGGTACCAGGCGCCCGATATTGATAGAATTTGCAGAGCTGAACTGGAATCCCTTCGCGTCAAGCTCCGATGCCAGATCACGGTCATTGAACATCCGCTTCACGCCGGTCTGTGCGTCGTCGAAGTTGCCGCGGATCGCCACCACGCTGGTGTTCTCACCCTTCTGAGTCACCATCTGGCGCTCCTGCACCGGACTGACGCCATCCTTCGGATAAAATACGATAATTCTCGTCCCAGGCACGTCCGCAAAACCTGCCATCGCCGCCTTTCCGGTGTCACCGGAGGTGGCAGTCAGAATCACGATCTCATTTTCCACATGGTTTTTCTTTGCGGAAGTTGTCATCAGATGCGGAAGAATAGAAAGTGCCATATCCTTAAAGGCAATCGTCGCGCCGTGAAACAGCTCCAGATAATATGCGCCGTCTGCCTTTACAAGAGGTGCAATCTCCTCCGTGTCAAACTTGGAGTCATACGCCTTTGCGATGCAGGACTTTAACTCCTCCTCTGTAAAGTCTGTCAGGAAGCGGCTCATCACCTCGTATGCCGTCTCCTGATAGCTCATCCTTGCCAGCCTCTCCATCGGCACATCCAGCTTCGGAACTGCGGTCGGCACGAACAGACCGCCGTCCTCGGAAAGTCCCTTTAAGATTGCCTCGGATGCCTTCACCTGCTCCTCGCCGCCGCGCGTACTTCTGTATAATACTTCCATATTCTTTCATCCTTTCCCTGTGTTTTTGCTTTACTGTTGTAAAACGCAAAAATATTTATTCACGATTATAGCATACGGATTTTTCCGTGGCAAGCCTGAAAATACAGAAATTTGCGCTATCCCAAGCAGTTCCGCAATACTGAACCGTAACGGGATCTGCTCAGCCGGCATATGTATAGAAGCTGTGTACGCCGTGCTGGAACAGAAATTTCAGGTTTTCCTTAAACCAGTCTGCATTTTTCTCTTCCGCCTGATTCTCCGCCATAAAGAACAAAGCGCCCTGCGAGAGATCCTCACCGTCGATCGCACGGTTAACAGCCTCTCTTGTCGTCTCGGAAATTCCCACTGTATAGATTCTTCCGTCCGCGGTCGGAGAAAACTGCGGAGAACCGCCGGTTGACTGCCAGACAACATCTGTCACATTGTCAGGAAACTGATCATTTCTGACTCGAT
Organism: uncultured Lachnospiraceae bacterium; assembly: GCA_944384105.1. Lineage (GTDB taxonomy): Bacteria > Bacillota > Clostridia > Lachnospirales > Lachnospiraceae > Egerieimonas_A. The sequence continues at coordinate 13,641 of CALWSC010000078.1, forward strand.
TAAAAATCACATTTGCAACCATGATCCTTCCCTCCAGATCTTCTCCTCCCGCTTCCGCCTCCACGATGGCAAGCAGCGTCTCATAATCCGTATCAGAGATGCCCGTAGCGCCCGCAAGCCGGCTGGAAATGTCATCCAGCTCACTGAGTGTCTCAGCTGCCTCCTCCCCCATATCCAGCTCGGAAGCGCCGTTCGTCTCAGAGCGGATCTGACTTACAAGCACGCGCTCAAAGGAGGTGCCCAGCAGATTCGTCTTCTGGTTATTCCTCTGTATCACGCTCATGCCGGAGATGATTCCATTCAGCCCCGCAAGCTTCTTCTCCTGTGTCCGGGAAGCTGTTTCCTGCGCACCGCCTGCGCTTTTAACCGCCTGCGGCACCGCAAGGAATAACAGAACGCCGACCGCGGCGGCTGCGGCTGCAATAACCTTTCTGCTCTTTCTCATACTGTCTCCTCGTACTCTTTTTCACGTTCTGAAATATTACACGGAAAATTATAGAGAACTTATCCCGGAAAGTCAATATGATTTTACGGCAGTTCAGCCCTGCAGAGCCTTTGCATACACTGACCCGGCTAATCGGCAGCATGTATACACATCGTTACAATATTTTTCTGTTGACAGAAGCGCTCTTCCGTGATAAAGTTAGAACTAGCTCAAACAGTGAAAGCGTTGAAGAGGACTAGTAACCATGGAACGGAGCACAGAGAGCTGCTGGCTGGTGGAAAGCAGCGGATGAGAAATGGCGAACTGACCTTGTAGCGGCTGTCCGAAATCGTCCGAGAGTAGGCGCAGACGGAGCCCCACCGTTATCGGGGGAGGGATATAAGATGATATTTCATCCGTATCCGACGAGTGCATGAGAGATTCATGAATCAGAGTGGTACCGCGTAAGGAATAACAGCCTTTCGTCTCTGAGCGTCCTGCAGAAGGACGTTCTGAGACGAGGGGCTTTTTATATTTTAAGGAGGACAATAATATGATGAACCATAACAAATATGTAAGGCAGTATTTTATGCCGCCGCAGAAGTGTACAAAATGGGTAGAAAAGGAGTATATTGACAAGGCTCCCGCATGGTGCAGCGTCGATCTGCGCGACGGCAATCAGGCGCTCGTAATACCGATGAGCCTGGAGCAGAAGATAGAATTCTTCAAGCTGCTCGTAAAGATCGGTTTCAAAGAGATCGAGGTCGGTTTCCCTGCGGCCTCCGAGACGGAGTATGAATTTCTCCGCGCTCTGATTGAGCAGAATCTGATCCCGGATGATGTGACAATTCAGGTGCTGACGCAGGCAAGAGAGCATATCATCCGCAGAACCTTCGAAGCGGTCAAGGGCGCTCCGAAAGCGATTGTCCATGTATACAACTCCACTTCTCTTGCCCAGAGGGAGCAGGTATTCAAAAAGTCCAAAGAGGAGATTCTGCAGATTGCCGTCGATGGTGCAGCGCTCTTAAAGAAGCTCGCTGACGAGACAGAAGGCAACTTCCTTTTTGAGTATAGCCCGGAGAGCTTTACGGGCACAGAACCGGAGTATGCTCTGGAGGTCTGCAATGCCGTTCTCGACGTATGGCAGCCTACACCGGACAAAAAAGCGATCATTAATCTTCCGGTCACTGTTGAGCACTCCATGCCGCATGTATACGCAAGCCAGATCGAGTACATGTGCGAGAACTTAAAGTACAGGGAGAACGTTGTGGTATCCCTGCATCCGCACAATGACCGCGGCTGCGGCGTGGCTGACGCTGAGATGGGACTTCTTGCCGGAGCAGACCGTATCGAGGGCACACTCTTCGGGAACGGCGAGCGTACTGGAAATGTGGATATTGTGACGCTTGCAATGAATATGTACGCCCAGGGCGTGGATCCGAAGCTTGATTTCTCAAATATGCCGTACATCTGTGAGAAGTACGAAGAGTATACCGGAATGAAAATCAGCGAGAGAAGCCCCTACAGCGGCTCGCTCGTATTCGCCGCATTCTCCGGCTCTCAGCAGGATGCCATCGGCAAGGGCATGAAGTGGATCGACGAGAAAGATCCGGATCACTGGACCGTGCCGTATCTGCCGATCGATCCGACCGATGTGGGAAGAAATTACGACGCGGATGTTATCCGTATCAACAGCCAG